>NZ_VZQN01000045.1:0-64125 GCF_014397645.1 Paraburkholderia sp. 31.1 | reverse complement strand
TAGCGAACGTGGGCGGCGCACTGGTCGGTGGAGGAACAGCGGGCGCGGCAACCGCAACGAACGTGGACCTCTACAATCGTCAACTGGATACCAAGGAGAAATCGCTCGCGCAGCAATTGTCCGATGCGAGCGGCGGGAAATACACGGTAGCGCAGATCGAGGACCAGATGCGCCAGATGGATATGAGCGTCAACGGCACCACTACATCGGGTGCGCCAGCTACCCTGGTGGGCCAGACGCCTACCGATTCCGGCGCGCGATGGATGTCTGCCGGGACAGATGCGGCCTCAATGATTTCAACCAATGTTGGGTGTATTGGTGCTGCCGCTGCGACAGCAGCAGCACAGCCAACACCATACGCACCAGTTTTTGAAGGAATTGCGTTTGGATCGACAGTCACGCGTTGGGTAGCAGATTTCGTGGTACAGACGGCACGTCCCAATCCGGGTTCGTATGTGGCGGGGGCAGTTGTGGATCTGACACTGGGAGGTGTTGCGAACAAATATCCTCTCGCTGGCACGGTAATTACTGAATCTAGCAGTTGGATCAAGAACACGACGACGTTTAATGACGTCAGCAGCCAACTGAACAACGCGGTGCAAAACAAAAAATGAAGATCATAAGCAACGGAAACTTCGCGCCCTGGTTTCGCATTCTGTTGTGGGCAACGGGTATAGCGATAGCGGCAACCTCATACTTCCTTTTGTCTGGCATAGAAAAGTTTGTTGGCGTTGTTATCGGAATGGTTGTTCTGGCGACAGGTACCTATGCAGAGCGCGCAAATATGCTTCATTTGAAGCCTTTCGACGACAGCTACAAGAAGGCGCGCGAGAGCTACGAAAAGGACGATGACGAAAGCAGCAAATGAAAATTATTGAAGACGGAAATTTTAAGCGGTGGGTCCGAACTAGTCTCCTCGTCTTCGGGCTCTTCGTCATGTTCATTGCGATCAAGTATGTACCGCCTGCCCCTTTCGGGGGCGTATTGTTCCTAATTGGTTTAGCTATTGCTGCGGTCGGAGGTTACGCGAGTCGCGCACACCTAGTAGGAATCAAGCCGTTCGGGGTCAACTACAAGAAAGTTCGCAAGAGCTATGAGACCAAGGATGACGATGAGAAACCAACATGAAGTTCATAGAGGACGGGAATCTAAAGGGATGGGTATGCACCGCCTTGATTGTCTTAGGCATCGGGATTTGCTATGTGACATTCAAGTACCTTACTCCTTCGACCTGGTGTGCATTCCTTGCATTGTTTGGATTCGGACTGGCTGCAGTGGGTGGGATGTGTTCTCGTGCTCGCCTAGCACACATCAAACCCTTCGAAAACAGTTACAAGAAGGCGCGCAAAAGCTATGAAAGGGACGATGACGAAAGCAAGAAGTGAAGATGAAAAATAAGAAGAGGCGTTCGTTAGGCCCGCTCGCGGTTCTTGTTTCTCTCGCCGTCCACGCCCAAACCCCGCCCGAGATAGCAGCGGCGGCGCGCACGAACGCCGAGCAGAACCAGCAGGTTCAGCAGCAGCGCGACGCGCAGCAGCGCGCGGCCACCGTCGCCGCGCCGGTTGTGCGCTCGACCGCACCGGTAGCGGGAGAATGGCCGGTGCTGCCAGTCGAGACGCCGTGCTTTCGCATCGACACGTTCGCGGTCGATGTGCCTGAAACGCTGCCTGAGGCGGTTCGCGTGAAAGGCGCGTCGGCATTGCCGATGGACCCATTCGCATTCCTGCATGAATGGCTGCGGCATTACGAGGGGCAATGCGTCGGCAAGCAGGGTGTAGACATGCTGGCGAAGGGGCTGCAAGGCGCAGTCCTGAGCCACGGCTACATCACGACGCGCGTCCTGTTGCCGACCCAGGACCTCTCGAAAGGTACGCTGAAGTTCACCCTCATACCGGGCGTTATCAGAAACCTGAAGTTTGCTGACGCCAGCACGCAAGGCACGCTGAAAACCGCGTTCCCTGCACGCGACGGCGACGTACTCCAGTTGCGTGACCTTGAGCAAGGTCTGGAACAGATGAAGCGCATACCGAACCAGGATGCGACGATGGAGATTGTCCCCGGCGTCGTGCCCGGCGAAAGCGATGTGGTCGTGACCGTGAAACGCACGAAGCCCTGGTCGCTCGTGGTCTCGGCAGACAACTCGGGTACCGACGAGACGGGCCGGTATATCGGTAACGTAACGCTCGGCCTGTATAACCTGCTGGGCCTGAATGACATTCTCTCGGCGGGGTTCAACCAGGATTTGCAGTTTGGCAATCACGACCTCGGCACGCACGGCTGGAACGCCTCGTATGCGATGCCGTGGGGTTACTGGACTGGCACGCTGTACGGCTATACGAACACGTATTACCAGCAGATCGCGGCCACCAATGGAACCTACGTTGCGAGCGGCAACGCGCAGACGGCGGGCCTGAAACTGGAGCGGGTTGTCCACCGCAGCCAGAACGATGTGTCGGGAGTCGAGTTCCAGCTTATCAAGCGCTTCGGTGTGAGTTTCATCGAGGACGCCGAGATTCCGCAGCAGTACCGCGACAATACATTTATCGAGGCGGGGCGGACCAACCGGCACTACTTCGGCGCGGCGCAGTTCGACGGGACACTGGCCTACCGTCAGGGTATCGGTGGCCTCGGCGCGCAGCCCGACACACCGGGTGGCCCAACCTACCGCTTCAAGATGGCGACGCTCGACGCAAACCTCTCGGTACCGTTCGCGGTCGCCGGGCAGGCGCTTCGTTATGTCGGCACCCTGCACGGGCAGTTCACCAACGACGAACTGAACTATATCGATGACCTGAGTATTGGCAGCCGCTACACGGTGCGTGGCTTTAGCGGACAAACGATGCTCGCGGCAGAAAGAGGCTTCTACTGGCGCAACGAACTCCAGTATCCGCTCGGCCAGACGGGGCAGGTTCTTTATGCAGGCCTCGACTACGGTCACCTGTGGGGACCGTCCACGGCGTACCTCGCGGGTACGCAGCTCGCGGGTGCGGTCCTGGGGTTCAAGGGTTCCGTACCCTCGCGCCTGGGCACGTTCAGCTATGACGTGTTCGCCGGGACGCCGGTCTATGCACCGACCGGCTTTCCTGCGCCGAGCGTCACCCTGGGCTTTCAGATGACAGGGCAATTCTGATGAGTGATTCACTGACCATAAGGAGATAACAATGCTGATGAGCCGGAAATTTTCGATGAGTCTGATTGGTGCCGCAGTGCTGCTTGCTGCGTGCGGCAGTGGGAGCGGCAGCGGTGGTAGTAGCGGTGACGCAGCAGTGGCGGCGGATTCGTCGGCCTCGGCACCGGGAGCCGCTTCTGCTCCAGACGCGGCGTCATCCCCGCAATCGACCGCGTTCAACTGTCCGGCCAACTACAAGCGGCTCGATATTGCCCTCGGTACGGCAGCCGGCACGCCTATGACGATGGTAACCGACGACAATATCGCAACCTTGACACTGAAGGCCCCCACTGGCGGCGTCACGCGCGCTCTGACTCTCTGCCTGGGCAAACCCGATCCGGTGCCCGCTGGCGTGCAGACCAGCTACGCCTACGAAATCACGGAAGGCGGTGATGGCGATATCACGCAGATGGATAGCCGGCTGCTGACGTTCAATTTCACGACGACCCAGCCCGTGACGGGTACTCCGGCGGTCGAACTGGCGACCGTTACGACGTCGGGTGTGGCCTATTCGCCGACAATTCCGGGCGCGCTGATCGCGGTGAGCCCGAACTACAGTGTTGCCGGTTATGTGAACGGGACCGGGCTGTATGTCGTTCGCCTGACGAAGTAGGCCCATGAGCGGACGACACAAGCAATGACTTGGCAGCGATGCGCGAGCATCTGCTGCATACTCTCAACGCGCTATCCCGCATCAGCGAAATCCTCGAACCCTAAGACTGCGCTTCGCCCCGAACGCGGTCGCCACGAGAGGCCTTATGACCATCGATCCTTCCGTCGTCGCCGCATTCACGCCCACGGGTAAGCTGCGCGCGTCGATCAATCTCGGCAATCCAATCCTCGCCAATCGTCACGCCGACTCCGGCGAGCCGTTCGGCGTATCGGTCGATCTCGCGCGCGCGTTCGCCGCGAAACTCGGCGTCGAACTGGAGCTGGTGGTCTTCGATACGGCCGGCAAATCGGTGCAGGCCGTCGGTGAGGAGCGCGCGGATTTCGGCTTCTTCGCGATCGATCCGTTGCGCGGCGAGACGATCGCGTTCACTGCGCCGTATGTGTTGATCGAAGGCTTCTACCTGGTGCGCGACGACTCGCCGGTACGCTCGAATCAGGATGTGGATCAGGCGCACAACCGGGTCGTCGTCGGCAAAGGCAGTGCATACGATCTGTTTCTGACGCGCGAGCTGAAATCCGCGCAAATCGTGCGCGCGCCGAGCTCGCCGAGCGTCGTGCCGACGTTTATCGAGCAGCATCTGGAAGTGGCGGCAGGCGTGAAGCAGCAACTCGAGGCCGATGCGAAGCAAACTCCCGGTCTGCGGTTGCTAGACGAGCGCTTCATGGTGATCCGGCAGGCGATGGGTGTGCCGAAGAGCCGCGGCGAAGCGGCGGCTCACGCGCTGCGTTCGTTTGTCGAAGAGATGAAGGCCTCGGGCTTGGTGGCGCAATCGCTCGCGCGGCACAAGATCGCGGGAGCGTCGGTTGCGCCTGCGGCGTAGCGGGCCGCACGAACCCGACACCGCGTAGCTTTCGAAGCTGCTGGCATGGCAGATACGCGGGGCCGCGCGATGCTTCGGCGCGGCCCCGCCACCACCCTCAGCGACGCTCAAACGAGCGTAGTCTGCACATCCACATTACCGCGCAACGCCTTCGAATACGGGCAGGTCAGATGCGCTCGCTCGATCAACCCGTGCGCCACGTCACGCTCGACACCGGGAAGACTGACGAACAGACGCGCCTGAAGAAAGTAAGCGCCATCGGTGGTGCCGAGATCGATCTCCGCATCGACGCTGGTATCGGCCGGCAACGACAGGTGCAACGCGCGCGCCGCCAGCCCGAGTGCGCCGATGAAACACGCCGACCAGCCCGCGCCGAGCAACTGCTCGGGATTCGTTCCACCCCCCGAGGTGCCGGGCGGCGACAGCTTGATGTCGAGACGGCCGTCCGAGCTGCGCGCGACGCCTTCGCGGCCGCCGGTCGTATGGGTTTTGCCGGTGTACAGCACTTCTTCGATGCGGGTCATGGTGGCTTACTCCTGTTGATCCAGTGATATTCAGGTCTGCAAATCCGGGCTCGAACTTGCGGTGCACGTATTTGAACGCGCCGACGTATCTCGCATGTGTCTGGATCAGCGGGTTTGGTAAGCGCACGTATCCCCGGGCAGCGCGGATACATTGCGATACAAGGAGCGGCAAACGGGACCCATGCGGAGCGCGGCGCGACAACTCACGCGCGCCATCGCGCCCGTCGCTTCATTCAGCGACGCCGGTCGAAATACCGCCGCAACAGATAGTTCGCGGTCGAGCCATGCAGCAGCACCGACAACACGATCGCATCGAGCACGGCGGGCAGCAGCGGCGTCATCGCGCCACGCACGTATTCGAGGCCGAACATCAGGTAGTAAAACGCGCCGACGCCGCGAATCCCCATCCACGCCATCAGATGCCGCTGGCTATTGTCGATGCGCGCACCCATCATCGCGACGACGACGGACAGCGGCCGCGCGACGAAAAACAGAAACACCGCGGGCAACACGGCGCGCAGATCGAACATCTCGCGCCAGTGCGCGGACACGACGCAGCCGATGATCAGCATCAGCGACAACTCCGCGAGTCGCTCCATTTCGCGCATGAAGCCCATCATCGATTCGGCGAGGACCGCATGCGCCATTTCTGGATCCTGGGCGACATCGACCTGTTCGCCGTGCTGCACCTCGTCGAGCACTTCCGAGGGATTCTTGTCGCCCGTCGCGCGCAGTTCCTCGCGACGGACGGCGACGCCGGCCACGAACACCGCGACGAACGCATACGCGTGCAGCAGCAGCGACGCGCCGTACGACGTCGACGTCCCAGCACCGCAAACGGATAGGCGGCACCGTCGTTCAGGCCGCCTTCACCCGACAACGCGAACCGCACGGGCTCGTCGTCGCCAGCTTGCGTCACGCGTAGCTCGTTGGCGAGCACCGGGTCGGTCGGCGCGAGCGCGGCCGCGAGGAACAACGCCGCGCCGTCCGCGCGTCCGGTCACCAAAGCGGTGAAGCCGAACATCAAGGCGACGGTGAAGAGCATCGCCGGGCCGCCGAGCCGCAGCGGCAACAACCACAGCGGATTGCGCAGCCGCACGCGCAGATGCATGCCGATCGAAAACAGCGACACGACGAGCCCGACTTCAGCCAGCGTCGCGAGCAACGCGGTATTGCGGAGCAGATCGACCCCGACGAGCCCGGACACGGCCGGCCCGACCGCCACGCCGACCAGCAGATAGATCATCGCGCCGGTCAGCGGCAAGCGGCGGATCGGCCCGCGCGCGACGGCCATGAACGTGAGCAGCGCGCCGATCAGCAGGAACCAGACCGGTTCGTCCTTCATGGCGGAATCGCGAGCACGCGCGGCGGTGGCGGCAGCCAGGCCGCGTCGCCGCTAGCGCGCACTGCTCGCGCCATGCTGGCGGCGCTGTCCGTGCTGAACCGCGGCCTGGTTCGCGCGCCCCGCATGTTCACGGTTCGCCTGGTCGCGGCTCAACTCGCCGGGCGCCTTGCGCGCAGACGACGCCACTGGCAACACCCGACATCGCGGCGATGGCAAGGCGCTGTACAACCTTGTTCATGAGCGACCCCTCGGTTCGGACCAGCTGGAATGCACTGTCCGTTCCGTTGCAAGCCGCGTTCCTCGCCTGAGGCGCGAGCGTGCCGACCGCCCTCACACACCGAATGGAAAAGTCTCCTCCGCGTGGTTCTTTTCGTCGGCGGAAACGGGCAGCGCGCTCACCGCGCTCGTGCGATCGAACCACACGAACGCATCGAACTGCTCGGCCAGCGACGCTTGCGCGTAATGGCTATACCGCTCGGTCCCGGGACGGTAGATGACGCCGATGAAGCGCTCCAATAGCGGCGCGCGCAGCCGTTCGCGCAGCGTGTCGTGCATGCCGGGCCGCAGGTCGAGCAGGAAGCGCGGGAGACCCGTGCCGTGCATGCTGAATTCGACGCTGCCCGCGAGCGATGGCTGCACGGTTTTGACCTCCATCGGTCCGCCCCAATCGCTCGCTGCGGCGACCGTGCCGCTGTGCGTGCCAAACCCGATCAGCGCCGCCGCGTCGCCGAACTGCGCGCGACACAGCTGGCCGAGATTGATCTCGTCCTGCATGCGGCCCATCTGCGTGGCGCTCGCGTCGCCGATATGCGAGTTGTGCGCCCACGCGACCAGACGCGCCTGCGGCCCGCGGCTGTCGAGCGTATGACGCAGCGTGTCGAACATATGCGTGTCGCGCAGATTCCAGCTTTGCGGCCCGCCGTAGTACATCGCGCGATAGTAGTGCTCGGCGACCGCCACGAGCCGCGCGTTCTGCGCCGCGTCGAGGAAGCGCTCGCCGTCTTCGCGCGCATAGTCGAGCCGGCTTTTCAGCAGATCGCCGAGTTGCGCGACCACGTGTTCTTCGCACTGCGCGTAGCCGCCGCTCAACGCGGCGCGTCCATATACGGCCGGATCTTTCTGCCACGGACTGAGGCACCCATAACGCTCGCGAGCGATGCGCGCCGCGGCAGGGTCGACGCTGTCGAGATAGCGCAATACCGCGTCGATCGATTCGGAAAGGCTGTAGATATCGAGCCCGTAAAAGCGCGTTTCGCGCTCGGGGTGCGCGGCGTTGTGCGAGCGCAGCCACGCGACCAAGCCCATGAAGTCGGTGTTGCGCCACATCCAGGTCGGAAAGCGGCGAAACGGTCGGGACCGCCCGCCGGGCATCGGCCGATCGCGCACATGCCGGTCGATGATCGCGGCGTCGGGCCAGTCGGCCTCGACCGCGATCATCGAAAAGCCGTGCTGCTCGACGAGGCGCCGCGTGATCGCCGCGCGCGCCCGGTAGAACTCCGACGTGCCGTGACTGGCCTCGCCGAGCAGCACGACGCGATGCCCGGCGAAGCGGTCGAAAAATGCCGCGAATTCCGCGGAATCGATGTCGGGCAACGGTTCGGCCGCGTCGCGAATCGCGAGTTCGAGTGCGGCCGGCATAGGTGCGGCCGGCGTAGGCGTGAGCGGGATGGGCGTGGACGTGGATGCGGGCCGCAAATCCGCGCGCGCCGCGCCGCCTGGCTCCGGCCAGCCATCGTCGCCGACGAGCGGCACGAAGCGCACGTCGCCGAACGCATCTTCGTCGTAGTCGTGTTCGTCGCGCCGCACGATCTTCACGAGCCGCTGACGGCTCTGACTGCTGCCGACCGGCATCACGAGCCGTCCGCCCACGGCGAGTTGCATGCGCAACGCTCGCGGCACACGCGGTCCGCCCGCCGCCGCGATGATCGCGTTATAGGGCGCATGCGCGGCAAGACCTGCGGTACCGTCGCCGACATGCACTTCGACGTTCTCGTAGCCGAGCCGCTGCAAGCGCTCGCGCGCGCCCTCGGCGAGGCTCGCGTCGCGTTCTATGGAATCCACCCGGCCCGCGATCTCCGCGGCGATCGCGGCCGCATAGCCGGAGCCCGTGCCAATGTCGAGCACGCGATCGCCGGGCTGCAACTCGGCGGCCGCGAGCATCTTCGCGACGATGTACGGCTGCGAGATCGACTGCTCGCCGCCGATCGGCAGCGGCGTATCGTCATACGCGAATTCGCGCAGATCGGATGGCACGAATGCCTCGCGCGGCACGCGCCGCATCGCCTCGATCACGTAGTCGTCGCGCACGCCGCGTTGCACGATCTGCCGTTCGACCATCCATGCGCGCGCTTCGTCGAAATCGCTCATCGCCGCCTCCTCGCGAATGCGCAGCGCTGCGCGCGCTCCGCATTGCGACGGGGCCGCGCGCGAGTCCGCTGCTCTTTCACGCTTCAGCAATGAGCATACCGCCGGCAGGTACTCGTGGCGATGCGCGAAACGCGAAGCGCGCCCGGACCGATCTTTGCTGCGCGCTTCTCGAGAGCGATTGCACGAACCAAATGCCGGTCCGAATCCGTCGCACAATCAAAGCAGAAATCATGAACATTCCCATCCAGGTCGTGTCCTTCCTCAGCTCGCGAGGTCTGAAGCTCGCGACCGCCGAATCTTGCACCGGCGGTCAGATCGCGTCGTATCTGGCGAGCGTGCCGGGCAGCGGCGCGTGTCTCGATGTCGGCTTCGTCAGCTACTCGCCATCGGGCAAAGCAGGCTTTCTCGGCGTGCGGCAAAGCACGATGAAGCGATACGGGCTTACCAGCGAAGCGGTCGCGCGCGAAATGGCCGAGGGCGCGCTGCGCCAGCAAGGCTGCTGCGCGGACATCGCGGTATCGAACACGGGGCTCGCCGATAGCGGCGCGCATGGCGGCTCCGATGACGATCCGCCACCAGGCACGCAATGCTTCGCGTGGTCGTTCCGACGGCGCGGCAATGAGTTCACCACGTTCGCCGAGACGCGGCGCTTTTCGGGCGACCGCAACGACGTGCGATCGGCCGCCGCACTGTATGCGCTGTCGCGCGTCGAGCATTACTTCGATCAACTCCCGCGCGTCGAGCGGGACCACTGATGAGAGAGCGCGACGCGCCACCAACGCGCATTGCCGGTGGCACCGACGCCATTGCCGGCGTCGGTGTAAAGGGGCGGCGCTCGCTTATCCGGCGCGCGGCCGCGTGGCGCGCTTCGGCGGTTCGATGTCATCGCCCGACATTTCCTGCAGTTGCTCTTCGGGCGCGATGCGCGAGCCGCGCTCGCGCTCCGCGGACTGATCGGTCGGCTCCTGCGGCACGGCAGCCTCGTCGGCCGCGCCTTCCGCCTCGATCTGCCGGCGCGCTTCTTCCCAATGGTCGTCGGCTTTCCCTTCCGGCGACGGATCGTTTTCCCAGATCTGGTACGCCCGCGTGCGAATGCGGGCTTCGAGTTCCTTGTCCATATGTGCTTCTCCGTGAACATGAGCGATGCCGCGGTACGGCGCCACATGCACCGTGCCCGAATGACGGCGAGCCACAGGCTAGCAAGCGTTGTTCCGCGCGTCGCACGTTCGTTCGATGGCACCCCGCTATTCGACGTGCGAATCAAATCAGCGCGCCGCCGGACTGGTGCTCGAGGAAGTCGACGTCGACGACGTCAGAACGAAAAAGGGCGGGCGCACAGATCCACCCCGTGCCGGTCGTGAACCAGGGCAAGCGTTTGACAGGGAGGGTGTCGCCAGGCGATATCGCGGCGGGCCGCGCGCTCACGCCTCGGGACAGGCAAGGTCGGCCGCGACGATTCGCGCACCGTACTCCTCGGCGGCGAGCCGCGCTTCCTCGATACTGTTGAACGGACCGACTTCGGGCGCGCCATCGAACGGGAATAGACGGCGGCCATCCACTTTACGGCTCACCAGTAGATCGGCATAGAATCGCCCATCGGCGCTGCGGCGCGCGGTGACGTAGATGGAAAAGTCGTCGCGCGAGGCGACCCCTGCCGCCAGATACGGCGTCAGTTTCAGCTTTCTCCTTGACATGGCTCTCCCCTGCTGCATTAGGCGATCCTGTTCTACCCTCCTGAAATCGATGGTAATGGACATGTAACAGGGTGCGCACGTCCGTAAGTGTCGACTTATGGACATGACTGTCGCAGCGACGTCTTAAACGAATCAGTGCGAGCGCCGCGCGCAAATTCAAGACTCCCATCAGGTCTTGTCGCCGACCGCGCGACTGCCCGCCTGATCCAGCCTGGCTTGCAACGTTTGCTTGCGCGCCGCGATCTTTTCACCGAGCGCGGCGAGATCGCAGCCGGTGCGCCGCAAGGCCGGAAAGAGTTCGCCTTCCTCTTCCTCGACGTGATGCCGCACGAGCTCGGACATGACCTTGAACGTCGCGTCGAAGCCTTTGTCGCCCGGCTTCAGCGTCTCGAACTTCGCGATCAGCGTTTTCACCAGAAAATGCTCGACGTAGGCTTCATCGACATCGAGCTTGTCGTCGTCGGGCAGCGCCTGTTGCGCGGCCGGATACAACAGCTCTTCCTCGATGATCGTGTGCATCGTCAGCTCTTCGCACGCGCGCTGCGTCAGCGCGGCTTTGGCTTCGAGCGTGTCGCGCTCGTCGCCGCGCAATTTGCCGAAGGCGTCGAACAGCTTTTCCACGGCGCGGTGATCGGCCTCGAGCCGCGCGAGCGCATCGGGCGTGCTCGCGGTGTCGCGTCGAGCGGTGGGCTGCGTGTCGTCGGTAGCGGATCGCGTTGGGCGGTTCATGGCGGCTCCTTCAATCGGTCAAGTGCCCGCATCGAGCAAACGCCATACCGCGCCAACGGTCCCGCGGCGGTACGTCACTTGCTGCTGGTGGTCCGGCGCGGCATGTTGCGCGCTAACCTCTCCGTCCTCTTTTCAACGACTGATGAGAATCGCCCAGATCGCTCCGCTTTACGAAAGCGTGCCGCCGTTCGCGTACGGCGCCACCGAACGCGTCGTGTCGTATCTGACCGAAGAGCTGGTCGCGCGCGGCCACGACGTGACGCTCTATGCGAGCGCCGATTCGACGAGCGCCGCGCGGCTCGTGCCGATCTGCCCGCGCGGTCTTTGGCGCGACGCGAACGTGTGGGACACGCAAACCCATCACATCAGGCAGCTCGCGCGCGTGATTCGCGACGCGGACCGCTTCGACGTCGTCCATTTTCACGGCGAGCCGCTGCATTTCGCGTGGGCCGAGCGCCTGCCATGCCGTACGCTGACGACGCTGCACGGCCGTCTGCTGCTGAACGATCATGGCCCGCTGTTTCGCGAATTCGCGCGCGTGCCGGTGGTGTCGATTTCCGCGAGTCAGCGCGGGCCCGTGTCGTGGGCGAACTGGCAGGGCACGGTCCATCACGGACTGCCGCTCGACCAGTTCGAATTTCAACCGATGGCCGGTTCCTATCTGCTTTTTCTCGGCCGCATGATGCCGGAGAAACGTCCCGATCTCGCGATCGAAATCGCCCGGCGCAGCGGCTTGCCATTGAAGATCGCCGCGAAGATTCATCCCGGCGAACGCGACTATTTCCGCGAACGCATCGATCCGCTCTTGCGCCGCTCCGGCGCGTTCACCGAATACCTTGGCGAAGTCGGCGGCGGCGCGCGCCGGCAATTGATCGAGAACGCGCGCGCGTTGCTGCTGCCGATCGAATGGGACGAGCCGTTCGGCATGGTGATGATCGAGGCGATGGCATGCGGCACGCCGGCGATCGCGTTTCGCCGCGGCGCGGTGCCCGAATTGATCGAAGACGGCGTGAGCGGCCTGATCGTCGATAACGTGGACGAGGCCGTGCAAGCGGTTGCGCGCATCGACAGCATCGATCGCGGCGCGTGCCGCCGCGCGTTCGAGCGCCGCTTCACGGCCGCGCGCATGACCGACGACTATCTGACGATCTACGACGCGCTGCTCGCGCACGACACGAGCGGCCGCCCGCGAGCAACGGGCAGTCAGCCCGCGCCGGTGTAATTGCGTTAACCGGACCGCCCGCGCGGCGCACCTCGGCTTCGCGGGGCGTCCGGCTCTGCATCACCGCGAGCACTGCCGCAGCAACGTCCACTTGCGGACCAGATTCACGAACTGGGTCGATTCGCCCGGCAGCTGATCTTGCACGACATTCGTCATATGCATTGTGCGAGCTTCGCGCGGCGCTTGCGGCCCGCGTGCCTGGATTGTGGCGGAGGCTGAAAACCGCCGTCGCCACAAGAACGTTTTTACCGGCAACGCCCCAAAAAATGCAGCGACGGCATATGGCTTGCTCGTTTGTTTGACTAACAGGAAAGGTCCGCTTTCACGCCCGCTTCCACGTTCCGGAGCCCACTTGACCCACCGCGACTTCATCGTAATCGGCACGTCCTCGGGAGGGGTCGATGCGCTGCGTTCGCTTGCCTCGCAGCTTCCCGTCGATATGCCCGCCAGCATCGCCGTCGTGCTGCATATCGGCGCGCATGGCAGCATGCTGCCCGCGCTTCTGAACCAGGCCGGACCGCTACCCGCCAAGCACGCACAGGATGGCGAACATTACGCGCCCGGCAGAATTTACGTGGCGCCGCCTGATCGGCACCTCGTCGTCGAGGATGGGCTACTGCGGCTTCTGCACGGCGCGAAAGAGAACTTCGCGCGCCCGGCGATCGACCCCCTCTTTCGCACTGCGGCCACCCAGATAGGGCCACGCGCGATCGGCGTGATCCTGACCGGCCTGCTCGACGACGGCACCGCGGGCCTCGAAGCAATCCAGGCGTGCGGCGGCGCGACGCTCGTCCAGGACCCGGCCGACGCGTTCGCGAGCGAGATGCCGCGACATGCATCGCCGTTTGCCGACCACGTGCTGCCACTCGATCAAATGGGGCAATGTTTGGTAAAACTGACCGGCGGCAACGCCAGCGCGCCGGGAAAAAACGGCCGTGCGCGGCGCGAGGCGACCGATCGCATCGTTCTCGAACAAGACGCGTGGCTGGCCGGCACCACGGCATTCGAAGCAATCAGGGGACTCGCGACGCCGTCGACTTTCACATGCCCCGAATGCAACGGCACGCTGTGGCGCATCACCGGATCGCGGGTGATGCGTTATCGCTGTCATACCGGTCATGCGTATTCGGCCGCGTCGCTCGGCGACGGCCGCATGACGGATGCCGAGGACTCATTGCGCAAAGCGCTGCGTGCGCTGCGCGAGCGCGAAATGTTCAGCCGCGAGTTGCGCGACCATTTCGCCAAAACCGGAGATACCGCCGCCCAACAGCGCGAGGAGGACAATGTGCTGCGCGCGAGGCACGCGGCCGAACTGCTGCAGTCGATGCTGATGGAAAAATGAGTGCAATGCGGGATAATAACCGTCCGAGCCAGCAAGAAATGGGCTCGTCGCCCTATAAAAATCCACCGCTGAACACTATCCTTTCCAAGAAGGGACACGCAGCCATGTCAAAGAAGCGAGGGCAAACTCTGCCTAGCCAGGCACTCTATCCGATCGTCGGTATCGGCGCATCGGCGGGGGGGCTTAACGCGCTGACGGAGTTCTTCGAGGCGCTGCCCGCGCGCACGTCGATGGCCTTCGTCGTGGTCGTTCACCTGTTGCCGGATCACGAAAGCAATCTGGCCTCACTGCTGCAGAAAGTCACCAGCATGTCCGTGCAGCAGGTCACAGGCCCCACGCCGATCGAATCGGACCACGTCTATCTGGTCGCGCCCTCGTTCGAGATGATCATGGTCGACGGCTACCTGCGCGTCACGCGGAAGCTGCCCGAGGAAGGACGCCGCGCGAGCATCGATCTGTTTTTCCGCACGCTCGCCGAGGCGCACCGCGAACGCGCGATAGGCATCGTGATGTCGGGAGCGGGCTCGGACGGCTCGGTCGGCTTGTCGCGTATCAAGGAAATGGGCGGCATCACGCTCGTGCAGGACCCTTCCGAGGCCGAATACGACAGCATGCCGCGCAGCGCAATCGCGACCGGCATGGCCGACTTCGTGATGACCGCGGCCGAGATGCCGCAACGGCTGCTCGATCTGTGGTCCACCGCGCGGGAAATCCATCTGCCGGCCGCGGAGGCGGACGAGCCCGAGGAAGACACGGTCAACGAGTCGGCCGAGCGCGCGCTGCGCGAAATCATGGTGATTCTGCGCACCCGCACCGCACACGATTTCCGACATTACAAACGGGCTACGGTTCTGCGGCGTATCGAACGCCGGCTGCAAGTCAACGGCATTACCGACCTGCAGGTGTATCGCGATTATCTGCATCTGCACCCTGAAGAAACCCAGGCGCTGTTGCAGGACATGCTGATCAGCGTCACCAATTTCTTCCGCGACAAGGAAGCGTTCGACGTGCTCGAACGTGAAGTATTGCCGCCCCTGTTCGAAAGCCGCGGCGAACAGGACCGCATCCGCGTGTGGTCGGTGGGCTGCGCGACGGGCGAAGAAGCCTATTCGCTGGCGATGCTGCTGCAGGAACGCTCGCTGAAGTCGCCCGAGGGCGTGTCTTTTCAGGTATTCGCGACCGACATCGACGAGCGCGCCATTTCCCTCGCGCGCGCCGGTGTGTACCCGGACTCGATCTCCGCCGACCTGACGCCGGCGCGCATCCGCCAGTTCTTCACGAGGGACGCCGCGCATTTCCGGATCAAGAAAGAGCTGCGCGAGCACATGCTGTTCGCCCACCACAACGTGCTGAGCGACCCGCCGTTCTCGCGGCTCGACATGATCTGCTGCCGCAACCTGCTGATCTACCTCGACCGCGAAGCGCAGATCGAAATCCTGAAGATGTTCCACTTCGCGCTGCGGCCCGGCGGCATGCTGTTCCTCGGCAGCTCGGAGTCGGCCGACGGCGTGAGCTCGATGTTCACCGTGGTCGACAAGCGCAACCGCATCTATCGCGCGAACATGGCGGTACGCAGTGACACGCCGCTGCCGATCGCGATTTCCGGCACCATGAGCTCGCGGCCTGTCGTGACCACGGTGCAGCCGCCGGGGCGCCGGCGCTTTTCGTTCGGCGATCTGCATCAGCGGCTCGTCGAGCAATATGCGCCGCCCAGCGTGCTGGTGAGCCGCGAATCCGAAATCGTTCATCTGTCCGATCGCGCCGGGCGTTTTCTGCAGTATTCCGGCGGCGAGCCGTCGCACAACATCGTAGCCGTCGTGCGTCCGGAACTGCGGCTGGAACTGCGCACCGCGATCTATCAGGCCTTGCACACGAACCGCAGCGTCGAAGCGCGCCGCGTGCGCATCGAGCGCGATGGCCGGTCGTACTTCGTCAACATGACCGCGCGGCCAGTGCACGATCCGGAAGCGAACGCGGACTTCGTGCTGGTGCTGTTCGACGAGGTCGAGGACAGCGTGGCGAACGCCGAAACGGCGCCGGCCGACGTGCAGAAAGACCCGATCATCAGTCAGCTCGAACGGGAACTGCAACGCACGAAGGAACAGTTGCAGTCCACGATCGAGCAGTCGGAAACCTCAACCGAGGAGCTGAAGGCATCGAACGAGGAATTGCAGGCGATCAACGAGGAACTGCGCTCGGCGACCGAGGAACTCGAAACCAGCAAGGAAGAGCTGCAATCGATCAACGAGGAGTTGACCACGGTCAACGCGGAGCTGAAGTCGAAGGTCGAGGAAACCGGCAAGATCAACGACGATTTGCACAATCTGATCGCCGCGAACGACATCGGCACGATCTTCGTCGACCGCAACATCTGCATCAAGCGCTATACGCCGCGCGCAACCGACGTCTTCAGCATCATTCCGTCGGACATCGGCCGTTCGCTGCTCGACATCACGCACCGCCTCGAATACGACAAGCTCGCCGACGACGCGGCCGAGGCATTCGACTCGTTGCGCCTGATCGAACGCGAGCTGAAGAGCAACGACGGGCGCTGGTATCTCGCGCGCTTCGTGCCTTACCGCACGACCGAAGACCGCATCGACGGCGCGGTGCTGTCGTTCATCGACATCACCGGGCGGCGTCAGGCGGAAGACCGGCTGCGCGAAGGCGAGCGGCGCATGCGCATCGTCGCGGAAAGCACGCGCGACTACGCGATCATCACGTTCGACGACAACGGCGTGATCAACAGCTGGAACGCGGGCGCGGAACGGATTTTCGGCTATACGGAAGCCGATATGATCGGCCAGTCCGCCGACATCCTGTACACCGAAGAGGACCGCGCCGACAACGTCGCGCAACGCGAGTTCGCCGAAGCGCGTCTGAATGGCCGCGCCGAAGAGGAGCGCTGGCATTTGCGCAAGGACGGCACGCGCTTTTTCGCGAGCGGCGTGCTGTCCCGCCTCGACGAACCGGGCATCAGCGGCTTTGCGCAGATCACGCGCGATCTCGGCGAATATGTGAACGAACCGACCTCGGGACGCGGCACCCATGTCGAATCGCTGCGCGCGGCAAGCGAGCGCGACGCGCAGCGGCGCCGCGACGAATTTCTCGCGGTCGTGTCGCACGAGCTCAAGCATCCGCTGAACCTGATTTCGGCCAGCGCCGAGCTGATCGCGCGCGCGCCGGAAACGCGGCAGAACCTGAACGTGTCGCGCGCGACCGATACGATCCGCCGCACCGTGATGGGCCAGGCGCAAATCATCGACGATCTGCTCGACATTTCGCGCGTGCGCACGGGCAAGCTGTCGGTCGTGCGCACCGTGGTCGACATGCGCGAGATCGTGCAGCGCGTGTGCAGCGCGGTGCAGGACGATACGGCGCAGCGCGGCGTCGCGTTGAGGGTCGACATCACCGATGCGCCCGTGATCATTCACGCGGACCTCACGCGGATCGAGCAGATCGTGTGGAATCTGATCAGCAATGCGCTGAAGTTCACGCAGCGCGGTTCGATTCAGGTGTCGTTGCAGGTCAACGATCACGCCGAGGCCGTGCTGCGCGTCAGCGATACCGGCATCGGCATCGAGGCGTCGCTGCTGCCGCATATCTTCGAGATGTTCCAGCAGAGCCGCGACCCGGGCTTGCGCCGCGGGGGCCTCGGCATCGGCCTCGCGCTGGTGCGTGATCTGGTCAACCTGCACGGCGGCGCGGTGCGTGCGGAGTCGGACGGCGTCGGCCGCGGCGCGACTTTCACGGTGACCCTGCCCATCCACCGGCTCGCCACCCGCACGAGCGCGGATATCGAAGTCACCGCCGAGCCGTTGAAAGGCACGCGCATCCTGATGGTCGACGACGACGCCGCGACCGTCGAAACCTTCAAGCTGCTGCTGGAAAGCGAGGGCGCCGAAGTGCGGACCGCGACGAGCGGCGAGGAAGCGTTGACGATCATCAACGGCAACGCGCCCGATATCATCCTGTCAGACATCGGCATGCCGGGCATGGACGGCATGGAGTTCATCGGCAAGCTGCGCGGTATGCCGGCGATGAAGTCCGTGATCTGCGTCGCGGTCAGCGGCTTTGGACAGCAGGCGGACGTCAGTGCGGCCGAACACGCGGGCTTCGACGCGCACCTGAAAAAACCGGTGGTTCTCGAAGACCTGATGAGTATTTTCGCGCGGCTGCGCGGCTGAACTAGCGGCTTGACGGGGCGCAACGCATCTATCCGTTGCTTTGCGACGACGACGCGTTGCGCGAGGCCGATCCGTTTGTCGGCCTCAGGGCTGAACCAGCCGTCGGGCGACGACGTATTTAAATGCGCGCGTGAATGCGGGCCGCTCAGGAAGCCACACCAACAGTTCAGCACGTGCTTGAGTTGCGCATTGAGCGCCGGGTCGCGAAACAGCGCGTAGCCGGACGGCATGCACATCGGCTAGTCGAGCACCGCGTTCAGCGGACAGTGAATCAGATCGGATTCGCTGAACGGCGGTGCGTAGGTCATCAGGTAGTCGAGGATCGTCATCAGCTCGTCGATCGATGCATAGCCGAGCACGTAGCCCGCCTCTTGCGCCTGAATGATGGCCCGCGTCATATCCATGCGCAGCACCGGATCGCCTTCGATCAGCGCGCGTGCGTGGCGCCGTGCGCGCACGTTCGCGTAGTAGTAGAACCGCAATGGGAGCAAGTACTATTCCCGCACCGACCCTTCGCGCACCGCGCCGGCGGAATGCAGCTTGCTACTCGCCCGTATGGAATCGGACCAGCGCTTGCTCGTCATCTCACCGCATCTCGACGATGCGGTCCTCAGCTGCGGACTTCTGATCGCCGCGCATCCCGGCGCGGTCGTCTGCACGGTTTTCACCGCGCCGCCCGCCGAGAACATGACGACCGATTGGGACCGCGCGGCCGGTTTCGCCGACGCGTTCGAAGCGATGCGGGCGCGTCAGGCGGAAGACCGGGAGGCGCTGGGGTTGTTGTCGGCGATTCCGGTACATCTGCTGTTTCGCGACGCGCAATACCACGCATCGCCTGATGCGGACGGGCTGATCACCGCGTTGAACCACGCTGTTTCCGAAACAAAACCCACGCTGATCGTGATGCCGTTGGGTCTGTTCCATTCGGATCACGTTCTCGTGTCCAATGCCTGTCTCGCCCTGATGCGGCGTCAGCCAGCCACTCCGTTCATCGCCTATGAAGATGTGCCCTACCGGCGCATGTCCGGCGTCGTGCAAGCGCGCCTGTCCGACCTCGCGAAACGCGGCTATGCCGCCAACACGCCGCATGCGTTGAACGTGCCCGACACCACGCAACACGAGCATATGAAGCGCGCGGCAATCGACGCCTACCGCAGCCAACTGCGCGCATTCGGTCCCGAAGGACAGGCGAGCCTCTTTTCGCCTGAACGCTGTTGGCAGCTTGGCCGCGACGAATCGGCTCCAGCTACGCAAAACGCGTGACGTACGGCACAAGGTTTGCTGCGTCGTCGCAGTCCAACGTTGAACGATTGCACAGCATGCAAACCAAAGCCCCCCACCCGCGTATTTCGGTCGTCGTTCTCACGTATAACCGTGCGGGCGAATTGCTCACTACCCTGGAACGTCTGCTCGCGTTGCCCGAAAACCCGCCGATCATCGTCGCCGACAACGGTTCCACCGACAACACGGTCGCACTCGTCGAAGCGCGCTATCCGAGCGTTCGCGTCGTCGAATGCAACGGCAACCTCGGCGCGGCAGGGCGCAACCACGCGGTCGCGTGCGTCGAGACCGACTATGTCGCGTTCTGCGATGACGACACCTGGTGGGGCCCGGGCTCGCTCGAACGCGCGGTGCAATTGCTCGATGCATGGCCGCGCGTCGGTGTGCTGAATGCGCGTGTCGCGGTCGGCGCGGACAACACGACGGATCCGACCTGCGCGTTGATGCGCGCAAGCCCGCTCGGCCGTGTCGGTCTGCCGGGGCCCTCCTTGATCGGCTTGATGGCGGGCGCGTGCGTGTTTCGCACGGCGCTGTATCGCGAGATCGGCGGCTATGAGCCGCGTCTTTTCATCGGCGGTGAGGAAGCACTTGTCTCGCTCGACGTGCTCGCGTCGGGACATGCGATCGTCTACTGCGAGCAGTTGACGCTCCATCACCATCCGTCGCCGGTGCGCGATAGCGCGTTGCGCCGTCGCATGCTCGCGCGCAACGCCGCGTGGGTCGCGTGGCTGCGTCTGCCGTTGGGCGAAGCGTTGGGCGCGACTCTGCGCGCCCTCGACGTATTCGCGCGGGAAGGCACGCTGATGCGCGACGGCACCGAATTACTGGCCGGGCTGGCGTGGACCGTGCGAGAACGCCGGGTGGTCCCCCGGTCGATCCTCGCGATGCGCGACCGCGTGCGCGCGGCCGAGCGCAATCTCGACGCGTCCGCAACGACGACTGTTGGTGGCAAGTTCGACGCGCCGATCTGAGACCTCGCTCAGACCTGAATCGCGCGCATCATTATCGCGGCAACGCCGTGTCCGTGCGCGACGGCGCCTGCGCGAGCCGCCGGATCGCGGCGATCAGTTCTGCGGGCGCCACGGGCTTGTGCAAGTGCGCGTCGAAACCCGCGGTGCGCGCACGCTGTTCGTCGAGTGCGTCCGTGTAGCCGGTCAGCGCGATCGCGGGCAGTGGCCCGCCGCGTATCGACGGCCGCCCGCCTTCCAGTGCGCGCAAGCGGCTCAGCACGTCATAGCCATCTTCGCCGGCCAGCATCAGATCGCAGAGCAGCACGTGCGGCCATTGCGCCGGGTCCGCCGCGCGCAGCCAGTCCAGCGCTTCGGTGCCCGCTGCACATAGCCGTACGCGTGCGCCGCTCGTGCTCAGCACCGCGTCGAGCGCGTCGCGCGCTTCTTCCTGGTCGTCGATCACGAGCACGAACAGGCCATCGAGCGCAGCGGGCTCCGCCGAATCCGGCGCCGTGGGCGCCGACGCCAGTGGCGGTTGCGCATCCGCGACCGGCCGCAGCGGCAGCATCGCCACATAGGCGAGCCGCCCGTTCAGCGGCGTCAGCGTGAAGCCGCCGCCCGCGGCCGCCAGCGCGCTTTCCATCTGCCGCGCCGCCGCCTGCGATAGCTCGGCCGGCTTGTCGCCCATGCCGAGCACGCTGAACCACACGTGGTTGCCGTGCCGCTGCGCGCGCAACGCGATGCGCTGCCCCGGGCTCGCCTGCGCGATCTCATTGCGGCACAACTCGGCGATCAACGGTTGCAGCACGCTCGGATCGCCGGTCACCCGCAGCTCGTGGTCGGACGGCTCCGCGTAGACGACGACGCGCTGCCCGGCGATCTCGTCGTGCAAGGCATCGATCACACCCGCCGTCAATGCGCTGACGCTGACCGATCGCGCGGTCAGCCGGCGCTGCGCGTGTTCGAGTTCACCCTGCTGCCATTGCAGCGACCACATCTTCGCGTACACGCCCTCGCGCGCGAGCAGTTCCCGATGCGTGCCCTGCTCGACCACCTGGCCGTGCTCCATCACCAGAATCCAGTCCGCGTCGACGACGGTGGAAAGTCGATGCGCGATCACGATCGACGTGCGGCCTTGCGCGAGGCGCGTCAGCTCGGTCTGGATCGCGCGCTCGGAGCGCGTGTCGAGCGCCGAGGTCGCCTCGTCGAACACGATGATGCGCGGGTCCTTCAGAATCGCGCGCGCAATCGCGATGCGCTGCCGCTCGCCGCCCGATAGCCGCACGCCCCGCTCCCCGACGCGCGTGTCGTAATGGTCGGGCAAGCGCTCGATGAACTCGTCGAGCTGCGCGGCCCGCGCCGCCCGCACGACGTCCGCGCGCGTCGCCGACGGACGTCCATAGGCAATGTTGTAGGCGATCGTTTCATTGAACAGCACGGTGTCCTGCGGCACGATGCCGATGGCCTCGCGCAGACTGCGCTGCGTGAGCATGCTGAGGTCCTGCCCGTCGATGCGGATCATGCCGCGCTCGGGCCGATAGAGGCGAAACAGCAGCTTCACGAGCGTCGATTTGCCCGAGCCGCTGCCGCCGACCACCGCGAGCGTCTTGCCCGGATACGCGTGAAAGTCGACATCGCGCAGCACCCGACGCGCCGTGTCGTAGCCGAAATCGACATGTTCGAACTCGATCAGCCCCGCGCCGACCTTCAGCGGCTGAGCGTCGCGCGCATCGATATCCTCGCCGACGCGGCCGCGCGCCGCCAGAATCACGAACATGCGCTCGACGTTGACGAGCGCGTCGTTGGTCTCGCGAAACACGAAGCCGAGCGTGTTCAGCGGCATGCAGATCTGGATCAGGTAGGCGTTCACCAGAATCAGATCGCCGACGCTCATGCTGCCGGCCACCACGTGCTGCGCGGCGAGCAGCATGACCGCCGCTACCCCGAGCGCGATCACCGCGCTCTGTCCCACGTGCAACGCGGTCAACGCGTTCTGGTTAGCGATGCGCGCGTGCACCCACTTCTCCAGCACGTTGCCGAGCCGTTGCGTCTCGCTTTCTTCGGTCGCGAAGTATTTGACCGTGTCGTAGTTCAGCAGACTGTCGACGAGCCGCCCGTCCGATTGCGCTTCGAGCAGATTGACCGCGCGCTGGAATGCGACGCGCCGCCGCGTGAACACGAACGTATAGCCCGCATACAGCACGAAGGTCACGACGATCACGAGCATGAATTCGCGCGCGTAGCTATGCACCATGATCGCGACGATCACCGCGATCTCGAAGAAGGTCGGCACGATCGCGAACAGCGCGGTGCCGAGCAGAAAGCCGATGCCGTCGGCGCCTTTCTGCACGTCGCGCACGATCGCGCCAGTCTCGCGCCGCGCGTGAAAGCGCGCGCTCAACCGATGCAGATGCGCGAAGGTCCGCTCGGTCAGCGCCGCGACCGTGCGTTGCACGACGATGCTGAACACGACGTCGCGCGCCTCGTTCAGCGCGTCGCCGAAAAATCGTAGCAGCGCATAGGCGAGCACGAGGAACACTGGAAACGCCACCTGCGCGAGCGGATGGCTCAGTTCGTCGACGATGTGCTTCAGCGTGAGCGGCATCAGCACGGTCGCGAGCCGCGCGGCGATCATCAGCGCGAGCGCCCCGCTGGTCTGCCAGCGATAACGCCATACCGCATGCGCGAGATCGCCGACGATTCGGCGCGTCAGTTCGGAGCGAGGCGGCGGGGCGGAATTCGGCATGAGGTCGTGGTGGGAGCACCCGGAAGGAACGTCGCACAAGTGTGGCGTCGCGCAAGCGGCGCGCCCGGGCGCAAGCAAAAAAGGCGCTGGCTCCAGCCCTTTTCCGCGCACTTCTTACTTGTTAATTGGGCGGGGTCCTTCGCCCATCCTAGTACCGGCGCGGCGCAAGCGGTTCGAAGTTACATGACCGTATGTAGAAACAGGGGACGCCACAGCGCTTCTCTCCCCACGAAAAAAGGCACGCTACAGCGCTTCGTACGGTTCCGCGCGACGTTTGCGTCGTTTGTCCGCACCGCAGGATGCGAATGGCACACCACATGCTGTGCGCCGCTTACGAAAGTCAACATCAATAGCCGCTCATCGCAGGAAGGAATGCCAATGAAGATCGCCCTGATCAGCGAACACGCGTCGCCACTTGCTGTCGCCGGTGGCGTCGACAGCGGCGGACAGAACATCTACGTCGCGAACGTCGCGCGTCAACTGGTGGAAATGGGCCATCAGGTCGACGTGTTCACGCGCCGCGATCGCGCACTGCTGCCCGAGCGCGTCGACATGGACGGCGTGCGCGTGATTCATGTGCCCGCGGGACCGCCGCGGCAATTGCCAAAGGAACGACTGCTGCCGTTCATGGACGAGTTCGCCGCGTTTCTGAGCGCGTTCTTTCGCCGCGAACCGCAGTCCTACGACGTGATGCACGCGAACTTCTTCATGTCCGGCCTCGCCGCGCTGCAAGTGAAGGCTGCGCTCGGCGTGCCGCTGGTCACGACCTTTCACGCGCTCGGCCGCGTGCGACGTATCCATCAGGGAACGGATGACGGCTTCCCCGACGAGCGCTTCGCGATCGAAGACGAACTGGTCGCAGGTTCGGACGTGCTCGTCGCGGAATGTCCGCAGGACCAAGCCGATCTGCTCGAACACTATCGCGCCGATCCAGCGCGCATCCAGATCGTGCCGTGCGGTTTCGATGCCGAGGAGTTCCGGCCCGTCGAGCGCGCAGCCGCCCGCGATGCGCTCGGCTGGCGCCAGCACGACTTCATCGTGCTGCAACTGGGCCGGCTCGTGCCGCGCAAAGGCATCGACAACGTGGTACGCGGCGTCGGCGTGCTGAAGCACACGTTCAACGCGGCGGCGCGGCTGTACGTAGTCGGCGGCAATTCGGACGCGCCCAACGAAATCGCGACGCCGGAGATCGCGCGCCTGCGCGAGATCGCCCGCGAATGCGGCGTCGCGGAGCAGACGAGCTTCGTCGGCCGGCGTGGTCGCACGCGGCTGCGCTACTTCTATAGCGCCGCCGACGTGTTCGTGACGACGCCCTGGTACGAGCCGTTCGGCATCACGCCGATCGAGGCGATGGCCTGCGCGACGCCGGTGATCGGCGCCGATGTCGGCGGCATCCGCTACTCGATCCTCGACGGCGTGACCGGCTTTCTCGTGCCGCCGCGCGATCCGCACGCGCTCGCCGCGCGTCTCGACCGCTTGCGGCGCGACCCCGCGCTCGCGCGCCGGATGGGCGAAGCGGGTCTCGACCGGGCGCGGACCGGCTTCACCTGGCGCGGCGTCAGCGATGCGCTCGCGCAAATCTATGCACGCGCGGCAAGGCTCGCACCGACCAAAACATTGCTCGACACCGCGTCCGAGCCGGCGCAGCTACCGCTGCGAGCAGCAGCCGGAGCGTCGTCCCGTTGACGACGGCGCACGCCGCGCGAACCCGACTTTTGACCGAAGCTCGCGCATACCACGAACCATCATGACGCTACCCGCCGTGTTCATCGACAAGGACGGCACGCTGCTCGAAGACGTGCCCTACAACGCCGATCCCGCGCTGATGCGTTTCGCGCCGGGCGCGCGCGAAGCGCTCGCGCTGCTCGCCGCGTACCCGTACGCGCTGTTCGTGATCAGCAATCAGTCCGGCATCGCGCTCGGCAAGTTCGAAGACAGAGCGCTGTTCGACGTAGAACGCCGGCTGCGGCAGATGTTCGCCGAGTGCGGCGCCACGCTCGCCGGCGCGTACTGGTGTGCGCATCATCCCGAGGGCAGCGTCGCGCGTTACGCGATCGTCTGCGACTGCCGCAAGCCCGCGCCCGGCATGCTGCTGCGCGCGGCCGAAGAGCATGAGCTCGATCTCGCCAACAGCTGGTTCATCGGCGACATTCTCGACGACGTCGAAGCGGGCAATCGCGCCGGCTGCCGCACGATCCTGCTCGACAACGGCCACGAAACCGAATGGCGAACCGGCCCGCAGCGCACGCCGGGCGCGCGCGCCGCCGGTCTGCACGAGGCCGCGCAACGCGTCGTATTGCACGGCCTGCCGCCGGGCACCGCGGCGCGCCGCAAGGAGGCGCCGCGGTGAACGCACCTCTGCCACTTGCGCCGCCCAAGCTGGCTCACGCGCGCGCGCCCGATACGTCGCAGCCGGTGTGCTGGGGCGGCGAGGTCAAACGGATTCTGTGCGTGCGCCTCGACAATCTCGGCGACGTGCTGATGACCACGCCCGCGCTGCACGCGCTGCGCGAGTCCGCCGAAGACCGCCATCTCACGCTGCTGGCGTCGCGCAGCGGCGTCGCGCTCGCGCCGTTTCTCGACGACGTCGACGATGTGATCGAATACGACGCGCCGTGGGTCGCGCCCGCGTCGACCGTGACACGCGATCTGCTCGACGATCACCGCATGCAGCAGCGGCTGCGGCGCGGCGGCTTCGACGCGGCGGTGATTTTCACCGTCTATAGCCAGAGCCCGTTGCCGGCCGCGATGCTGTGCTATCTCGCGGGGATTCCGCGCCGCCTCGCGCATTGCCGTGAAAATCCGTACGCGCTGTTGACCGACTGGCTGCGCGAGCCGGAGCCGCAGCAGCGCACACGGCACGAGGTGCAACGCCAGCTCGATCTGGTGCATCACGTCGGCGCGCAGACGGGCGACACCGGCATGCGCTTTCGCGTGCCGCCGTCCGCGCGTCAGTCGCTCGACGCGAAACTGAGGACGCTCGGCATCTGCCGCCACACCGAGTGCATCGTGCTGCATCCAGGTGCGACCGCTGCGTCGCGCCGCTATCCGCCCGAGCGCTTCGGCGAGGTCGCCACGCAGCTCGCGCGCGAAACCGGCGCCTCGGTGCTCGTGACCGGCGGCGCGAGCGAGCGAGCGCTCGTCGAGACCGTGCTGCGCACGGCCGCGCCCGGCGCGCGCGCGCAGCTATACGACCTGAGCGGTGCGCTGGCGCTCGCCGAACTCGCCGCGCTGCTCGAACGCGCGAGCGTGCTCGTGTCCAACAACAGCGGCCCCGTGCATGTCGCGTCCGCGCTCGGCACGCCGGTTGTCGATCTTTACGCGCTGACCAACCCGCAGCACACGCCGTGGCAAACACCGCAACGCGTGCTGTATCGCGACGTCGAATGCCGCTGGTGCTATCGCAGCGTGTGTCCGCACGGGCATCACGCCTGCCTGCTCGGCGTTCCGACCGACGAGGTCGTGCACGCGGCACTCGAATTGCGGCAAGCGCATGCGCATGCGCCGCGTCGTGGTGTACCGGAGCGCGCCGGTCGCGCCGATGACACGAGCACGCCGTCGCTGATCGATCAGCCAACCGTCCCCTGAACCCACTTCCACTGCCAATGCCATGTACACACTCGGAATCAATGCGGTCTATCACGACAGCGCCGCCGCGCTGCTGCGCGACGGTGTGGTGCTCGCCGCCGCCGAAGACGAACGCTTCACGCACGTCAAGCACGCGAAACGTCCGGTGCCGTTCTCGACCTGGCAGCTCCCGTTCGATGCGATCGACTACTGCCTGAAGGCCGCCGGCATTACGCTCGCCGCGATCGATCACGTCGCTTACTCGTACGACCCCACGCTATTCGGCGGCATGCCGAAGAGGCCGGGCGCGACGATCGAGCTGCCGTTCGATCCGGCCGGCTCGCGCCCGGACAACCCGTCCGCGTCGCCGTGGGACCCGCTGTTCCTCAGCTATATCGCCAACGCGAAGGGCCAACTGCTCGACGGCGCGCCGCATCATCTGCGCAAGCGCTTCCAGGGCGTGGATCGCGAGCACGGCTTCGCATGGCACTTCGTCGAGCACCATCTCGCGCACGAGGCGAGCGCGTTTCTCGCCGCGCCGTTCGACGACACCGCCGTGCTGACGATGGACGGCCGCGGCGAGGGCGTGACGACCAGCATGGGGCAATTCGTCGGCGGCGAGTACAAGCGTCTGAAACAGGTCGAGCTGCCGCACTCGCTCGGGCTGCTCTACGAAGAGGTCACCGACTGGCTCGGCTTCCTGCACTCGTCGGACGAGTACAAGGTGATGGCGCTCGCGTCGTACGGCAAGCCGGCTTATGTCGAGGTGTTCCGCGAGATCGTCCGCTATCGGCACGACGGCAGCTATACCGTCGACGCTCCGCGGCTGACCGAACGCTTCGGTCCCGCGCGCGAACGCGGCGGGCCGCTCGAACAACGCCACTTCGATATCGCCAATTCGTTGCAGCGCGTGCTCGAGGAGACCGTGCTGGAACTCGCGCACTGGCTGCATCGGCAGACCGGCTTGAGCCGGCTCTGCATGGCGGGCGGCGTCGCGCTGAACTGCGTGATGAACTCGAAGGTGCGCGACGCCGGGCCGTTCAGCGAAGTGTGGGTGCAACCGGCGGCCGGCGATGCTGGCACCGCGCTTGGCGCGGCACTGTGGACCGACTATCGCGAGCGTGCCGCGCGCGGCGACCGCGAACGTCACTGGAGAATGGATCACGCGTACCTCGGGCCCGCATACAGCGAAGCGGAAATCGAGCAGTTCCTGCGCTGGTCGAAAGTACCGTACCGCCGACTCGCCGATATCGCCGGCGAGACCGCCGATCTGCTCGCGCAAGGCAAGGTGATCGGCTGGTATCAGGGGCGCACCGAATTCGGGCCGCGCGCGCTCGGTGCGCGCTCGATCCTCGCGTCGCCGGTCGATCCGCGGATGCAGGCGAAGCTCAACGAGATCAAGGATCGCGAGGACTTTCGCCCGGTCGCGCCGGTCGTGATGGAAGAGGAAGCCAACGAATGGTTCGTGAACGGCCAAACCGCGCCGTTCATGCTGTTCGTGTTCGACGTGCGCGCCGACAAGGCCGCGCGTATTCCGGCCGTGCGGCATGTGGACGGCACCGCGCGCGTGCAGACCATCAACCGCGCGCAGCACCCGCTGTACTACGACTTGCTGGCGGCGTTCAAGCAGCGCACGGGCGTGCCGATTCTCGTCAATACGTCGTTCAACACGCGCGGCGAGCCGATGGTGAATTCGCCGCGCGACGCGGTCGAGTCGTTCTGGACCTCGCCGCTCGACGCGCTCGTGATCGGCCCGTTCCTCGTCGACAAGGCGGGGGGCCGCGCATGAACGCCTCGGTCATGTGTCCGTCGCCCCTGCATGGCGGCGTGGCCGCGCGCTACAGCAGCGAAGATGCCGACGAAACCGGCCGCACGTTGCGCACGCAGTCGTGGCCCGACGTGTCGGTGGTGGTGCCCACCTACCGCCGTCCCGCGATGCTCGCGAACTGCCTTGCCGCGCTATGCGCGCAGCAGTTCGCGCCGCACCGCTACGAGATCGTGGTCTGCGACGACGGTCCCGACGACGCCACGCGCGCCTGCGTCGAACGATTCGCGCGCGAGAAGGCGCCGCGCGGGCTGGAAGTGCACTACCTCCCGGTCACGCGCACCCAGGGGCCGGCCGGCGCGCGCAACGCGGGCTGGCAGTATGCGCGCGCTTCGCTGATCGCCTTCACCGACGACGACACGCTGGCCGATCCGCACTGGCTGACGGCTGGCGTCGCGGCGCTCGCGCAAGGCGCGACGGCGGCCGCCGGCACGATCGTCGTGCCGCTGCCCTCGCCGCCCGATCTGCCGACCGATTACGAAGCCGACGCGAGCGGCCTCGCGCGCGCCGAATTCGCGACCGCGAACGCGTTCGTCACGCGTGCGGCGCTCGTCGCGACCGGCGGCTTCGACGAACGGTTCACGTCGGCGTGGCGCGAGGATTCGGACTTGCAGTTCACGCTGCTTACCGCGGGCGGCCAGATCGTGCGCGCCCGCGACGCGGTGGTCGTGCATCCGGTGCGGCCCGCGCGCTGGGGCGTCAGCATCGCGCAGCAGAAAAAGAGCCAGTTCGATGCGCTGCTTTATCGCAAGCATCCCGAACTGTTTCGAACCCGCATCCGCTCGCGGCCGCCGCTGCTGTACTACGCGATTCTCTGCGCCGCGGTGCTGGCGATCGGCGCTTCGTTCGCGGATCAGCCGATGCTCGCGGGCGCGGGTTTGAGCGCGTGGTGCGGGTTGACCGGCTATTTCTGCGCGCGGCGGCTGCGCGGGCGCAACCACGGCTGGCGCCACGTCGCCGAAATGCTCTGGACGTCGATCCCCATTCCGTTTCTATCGATCTACTGGCGGCTCTATGGCGCCATCCGTTTCAAGGTGTTCTTTCCATGACCCCACCCTCGCTGCTGGCGGCGCTCGCGCCGCGCCGTATCGCCGTATTTCGCGCGCTGCAGCTCGGCGACATGCTGTGCGCGGTGCCTGCCTTGCGCGCACTGCGCGCGGCCGTGCCGGATGCGCATATCGCGCTGATCGGACTGCCGTGGGCACGCGCGTTCGTCGAGCGCTATGCGGCGCTCGTCGACGAGCTGATCGCGTTTCCGGGCGCGGTCGGTTTTCCCGAGCAGCCCGAATCGAACCATGGCTTGCCCGCGTTCTTCGCGCGGATGCGCGAGCGGCGTTTCGATCTGGCGATCCAGCTGCACGGCAGCGGCGGCATCGCCAACGCTCTGCTGCATCAACTCGGCGCATGTGCCGACGCCGGCTTCGTGCAGCCCGACGAGGTACCGCGCGAGGGTTGCTTCATCGATTGGCCCGATGCGCTGCCGGAGCCCGAGCGCTATCTCGCGCTGATGAGCGCACTCGGCGCGCCGGCGCACGACCGGCGTCTGACGTTCCCGCTCACCGAGCTCGACCTCGACGAGTACACCGCGCTGCGCACGTATCACGGCATCGAAGACGAGCGGCTCGTGCTGGTTCACCCCGGTTCGCAATTGCCATCGCGCCGCTGGCCCGCCGAGCGCTTCGCGGCCGTCGCCGACCACCTCGCCGCCGACGGCTGGCAGATCGCGATCACCGGCACGGCCGCCGAAGCGCCGCTGACCTGCGCGGTGCTCGGCGCGATGAGCGCGCCCGCGCTGCATCTGGCGGGTGCGACGTCGCTCGGCGGACTCGCCGCGCTGGTCGCGCATGCGCGGCTCGTGGTCTGCAACGACACCGGCATCTCGCACATCGCCGCTGCGATGGCGAGCGCGTCGGTCGTGATCGCATGCGGCAGCGACACGCGGCGCTGGGCGCCGCTCGATCATGCGCGGCATCGCGTGCTGGCCGACTATCCGGCGTGCCGGCCGTGCATGTTCCGCGACTGCCCGTATGGTCATCCGTGCGCGCTGAACGTGCAGGTCGAACAGGTGGTCGAGACCGCCCGCGAGCAGCTTGCGCGCGCGCCCGGCAGCCTGCATGAGGGAACCGTTTCGCTGTCTTTCGAGGATCTGCACCATGTTGCGTAATTGCCGCCGGCTGCGCGTGCTGACCTGGCACGTGCACGGCAACTACATGTATTACCTGAGCCAGACGCCGCACGATTTCTATCTGGTGACGAAACCCGGTCATCCGCCCGGCTATGCCGGCAAGGTCGGCGTATTGCCGTGGGGCGACAACGTGCACGAGATCGCAATCGACGACGTGCCCAACCACGAGTTCGACGTGGTGCTGTACCAGCATCGCACCCACTGGGACCACGACCGCGAGCGCGTGCTGAGCGCCGCGCAGCAACGTCTGCCACGCGTCTATGTCGAGCACGATCCGCCGCAGGAAAACCCGTTCGAGCAATGGCATTGGGTCGACGATCCCGGCACGCTGCTGGTCCACGTCACGCACTTCAACCGGCTGATGTGGGACAGCGGCGTCACGCCGACGCGCGTGATCGAACATGGCGTCGTGGTGCCCGACGGCGTGCGCTACAGCGGCGAACTGCAGCGCGGCATCGTGGTCGTCAATCATCTCGCGCAGCGCGGCCGGCGGCTCGGCGCGGATGTCTTCAGCGAAACGCGCACGCGCGTGCCGCTCGATCTCGTCGGGATGGACGCACAGCGGCTGGACGGCATCGGTGAAATCGGCAACCTCGATCTGGCCGCGTTCAGCGCGCGCTACCGCTTCTTTTTCAATCCGATCCGCTGGACCAGCCTCGGCCTCGCGATCGTCGAGGCGATGACGATCGGCATGCCGATCGTCGGTCTCGCGACGACCGAACTCGCCACCGTGATCCGCAACGGCGAAAACGGCTTCGTGCATACCGACGTCGACGCGCTCGTCGACGCCATGCTCGGGCTGCTGCGCGATCCCGGCGAAGCGCGGCGGCTCGGCGAAGGCGCGCGGCGCACGGCGCTCGAACGCTTTCATATCGACCGTTTCGCGCAGGACTGGCACGCCGCGCTGCTGCACGTCACGGCCTGATGCCACGCTGATTTTCAACGTTCATGCGGTCCAACCACAGGATCACGCACCATGAAAGAACTTACCCGCAAGCGCATTCTGGTCACCGGCGGCGCCGGCTTTCTCGGCTCGCACCTGTGCGAACGGCTCGTCGCGCAGGGACACGACGTGCTATGCGTCGACAACTTCTATACCGGTACGAAGGACAACATCGCGCATCTACTCGGCTGCGCGAACTTCGAACTGATGCGTCACGACGTGACGTTCCCGTTGTACGTGGAAGTCGATGAAATTTATAACCTCGCGTGCCCCGCGTCACCGATCCACTACCAGCACGATCCGGTGCAGACTACGAAGACCAGCGTGCACGGCGCGATCAATATGCTCGGGCTCGCCAAACGCGTGAAAGCGCGGATTTTCCAGGCGTCGACGAGCGAGGTGTATGGCGACGCGCTCGTCCATCCGCAGAAAGAAGACTACTGGGGCCACGTGAATCCCATCGGTCCGCGCTCGTGCTACGACGAAGGCAAGCGCTGCGCGGAAACGCTGTTCATGGACTATCGCCGCCAGCATGGTCTGTCGATCCGCATCGCGCGCATCTTCAACACCTACGGCCCGCGCATGCATCCGGCCGACGGCCGGGTGGTGTCGAACTTCATGATGCAGGCGTTGCGCGGCGAGCCGCTGACCGTCTATGGCGACGGCTCGCAGACGCGTTCGTTCTGCTATGTCGACGACATGATCGACGCCTTCATCCTGCTGATGAACAGCGCCGACGATCCAGGCGGCCCGGTCAACCTGGGCAATCCGCACGAAGTGTCGATGCGCGAGATCGCGCAGCGCATCGTCGCGGTGACCGGCTCCGCGTCGCCGCTCGAAACACGGCCGCTGCCGGCCGACGATCCATGGCATCGACAGCCGGACATCTCGTTGGCGACAAAACTGCTCGGCTGGCAGCCGGGCACGTCGCTTGACGAAGGGCTGCCGCGCACCGCGCGTTATTTCCGCGCGCGCATCGAGGCGAGTCAGCACACGCCGCCGCCTGCGGGCATGGACGGCGCCGGAGTCACGTCCGCTCGCCTTCATTGAGCCAGCGGCGCAGCGCTGCCGACGTCGCGGCGCCGTTCTTCACGCGATCACGGCGGCACGCAATTTCTACACGGCTGGCGTGTCCGCGCGAATGCGCATCACGGTCTGACGCGACGTGCCGAAGCGCCGCGCGACCTCGCTGACCGACTGTCCTCTGCCGAGCGATTGCAGCACGCGTTGACGCTGCTGCTCGGAAAGCGACGGTGGCCTGCCCGTGTGCTTGCCGCTCGCGCGAACGGCCGCGAGACTGTCGCGGCTGCGCAGGCTGCGGCACGCGGCGTCGAGCCGCACCAGCGCGCGCAATGCCTTCACCGCCGAGGGCTCGGGGCGCCCGGCCAGATCGGTATGGCCGACTTCGACGCAACGCAGCGCCACGCCGGCCTTCCGGCACTGCATCACGGTGGCGAGGATGTCGCGCGCGTTGCAGCCGAGCGCGGCCAGCTCGAGCACGACGAGCGTGTCGCGCGGCGCGATTCGTCGGATCAGACTCTGCAGCTCGCAGCGGTCGCGCGCCTGCGCATAGGTCGGAAGATCTTCGACCACGACCCGCGCGAGCGTGACCATGTAGCCGGCCTTGTCGAGCCGGATCAGCGCCTGCTCGTGCCGAACCGCATCGTGCGCGCCGAACAGATAAATGTGTAGTTTTTCCACTTCGCCTTCGTAGTCACGATCCGCCATTAGCGGCGCTATTACGTCGGGTTCCGATTCTTCGAGCGACGACGCCTGGATACGTCGTCACTCATCGCGCTCAGGGCTGCCGCTGGCCGCCCTGATGCGTCGGAGGAGTCTGGTTCTGTTGCTGCTGTCCGCTGTCGCGGCCGGGCTGCGCCGGATTCGACGGCTGACGATTCGAATTCTTGTCCGAAGTCATGACGCTCTCCTATGTGAGATTGCGGGTGACCGTGGCTAACCGCCCGTGGCTAACCGCGGCCATCGTGATCAAGCCGCAACCAGCGTTCCCGGTCCTGCCCGCGCCAGAGCGTTGCGGCGCGGGCATGCAAGCGCCTGGCTATGATGCTTCCGCTGACGATGCGAGCAGCCCGGTGGAGGAATTTTCAAAGTGTATCAACCGCATTGAACGTCCAATACGGTTGGCGTCGGTATTGGCGCGATTGAACTGTCATTACGTGGGCGGTGGAGGCGCGGCAAGTGACGGCCGCCCATCGCGGAACCGCAATCGGGGACGACCGCGGAATCCGTCTGACGGGAAGGCAGGTAGCGCCCTGCTCAAAGCTCGGCGCCAGAGCGGCCATGCAGATACGAGCCGACGCGAAGAACGCGACGGCTCGCTCGCCTCTTTACTGAAGCCCGCCATGATCTTCTCCTTACCGGCCACCACGGCCGGTAGGAAAAGTGCAGAATTATGCGAACCGTTGCAACCCAGTTCGTCTCGCGCGATCCCGCCTGCAAAATGGCGGTAGCGGTCTCAAACCACAACAGGCGACCGCGGCGTGAACGACGGCCCTGCCCTTCTGCCGTGTCAGACCGACTCTGGTTGAGCGGAAAGCTCGTACTGCAAGAGTCGTCGTACAGGATGAGAGAACAACTGTCGGCTTTTCCACAGGCCAGCTGACGGGAGTAAGCGCTCAAGCGCTCGCTCCCCGTCGACAACGCGAGCGTGGTCGGCGTGCCTGGTTCAGTAACCTGGCGGAGGCGCCGTATCGTAGGCCGGCGGCGGAGGCGTCGCTTCGTCGTGCGTCCGATACACATTGGCGGCGCTGCGCGGGACCGGCACACGCTCGCCATTTGCGTACATGCACTGAACGTACGCCTGGTCGTAGCGGTGTTGAAGGCTGGCGGCCGAGCTTTGCGCCATGCCGGCGCCGATCATGCTGCCGCCGAGCAGACCTGCGCCTGCGCCGACCGCTGCGCCGCGGCGGCCGTTGAACGCCGCACCGGCCGCCGCGCCGAGCGCGGTACCGACGGCCATACCGCCCAGGGCGCCCGTCGCTGTGGCCTGTTGGGTGCTCACGCCGCCGGTCTGCTGGGAAGCAAATTGCTGGCATGTCGCGTCGTCGGCGCGGAATTGATCGAAGGACTTGTCGGTGCCGGGCAGCGCCATCACTGTGGGACCCATCGGCATGCCCGCACAGCCGTCGAGCGCGATGATGCAGCTCAGGCCGACCGCGGCGGTGACTAGCGCGGATACGCCCCGTTTCGTGCGCATTGCCAGAGAGAGGGAATTCATTTTGCTCATGTCATTTCGGCCCGGTTGGCCTCACCGGCACTTCCACCCAGCCGCTCGAACACCCCTTCACGTACGGGTAATACTTTTTTGTCACCGGGCAATACCACCAGGTACCCGACGGCGGACTCGTCTGCGTTTTTTCGACGTAGACGGTGGTCGGGTTTGGCTGGACCGACTGGACGACGAGTGGGGCGGGCGCAGCGTAGACGACGGCGGGGGGCGCCATGATTATGGGGGGCGGGATGCCCACAAGGACACCGACTCTCACATGCGCTTGCGCGGTGCTATTCAGGCATACGGCCGTAGTCGCGATCAGCGCAAGCAAAACTATCCTGGATCTCACAAACTTTCTCCTATTCGATGAAGCGGGCCTGCCGCGACCCGGCGCAAAACGGTAAGGCCATGGCGCAAAAAACCGAACGGGTTCAACCGGGCGAATTCCGCTGCGCGACAAAAAAGGGATCTCGTTGGTGCTGGTTGAAGTGAATCCCGCGTGGCCGAACCTGGTGATTCCGGGGCCGGCCGACCCCGAATGCAGATTCCCGAGATCTACGCCTTGCGCTGAACCTCGCGTCCGGAGGGGGTACGCCGACGTCGCCATGGAAAGCCAGACAAGGCTGCGGCTTGCCCCGCCGTGATGTCCAATCAACTTTCGTTGTAGATAGAACGATACGAGGCCAACTGAGCCATTGCCGGCACCCCCGAAACTGCGGAGCCCAGTTTCACGCCACCGTGCCCACTGAACGCCTGCTGTTGAGCCGCCACGCTCGCCAGAGCCGCGTGGATGTTCGCCGGATAGTGTGCGTCACCGTTGGGGTGGTCAGAGCCCGCTAGCTGCAGTCGGATGACTTCTTCGTGCACTAGCTCACGCGTCAGAGGACCGTTGCCCTGAGCAGAGGTGCCCGTGGGGAGAGCGATGACTGACACGACAGTGAGAACGGGCATAAACGCTTTAGCCATGATGAAGCTTCCAGTCTCGAGCGCCAGGAACAACAGGCGCCGGGTTAGCGAAACAACGACCAGGCAAGGTCCTTGAAGCCCGTGTGCCCGTTCCGTTGAGGTCCGTCATCTTCTTATCGTTTAATTAGAAATAGCTCTCTTCAATACATTGTTTCCGTGCTTGCAACGTCGAGAGGCATCTATCCGCGCGCAGCGGTCGCGAAACGACAGGGCAGGTCAACGATTCGCGAGCCACCCAACCTCCATGTTCATGAAATGGCAACTCACAATTGCGCGCGTCGAATAACGACGCGCTGTCGTTATACTGCAACCCACATCTGACACAGCATGTGCTCGGTTTTGCGGTGGATACCGGCTCCGTTATTTACACTGATGTACTGATTGGTATAGGTCCGGCAGCAATCGACACTCACGCTCCCGGTCGCGCCACCGATGCCGTCGGCGCAAAGGCAGCCGCTTTTCTTCCTTTAACCCATAGGAGTCTTTAATGCAAAAGTGGTTTGCCGCGCTGCTGATTTTATTCGCAGCGAGTTCGCATGCAGCCGGCGATTCCTCGATGAACGCAACGGTTGAAAACGTCGCAGGTACGAATCAGGTCGGCGGCTTCGTCGCGCTACGGTCAGCGGACAGCAAGTGCCGTTATTACGGTGTACTGCAGCAGACTGCTCGTGCGCCGCGTGGCATGGCAGAGCGCATCGCTGCACTGACCCAGGACGGAAAAGTCTATGACTGGATGACAGTTATCAGTTACTCGGAATGCCTGCAAGCGAACGGAACCTACACCAAGGAACGCGCTTCGCTGGATTCACCCGGCGGAAAGCGGTTCCGCGTGGGCGATAGCGTAGAGCTGCGAGCACCGGTGTAACGAGGGCCAGCGCGCCACCGATAACGGCTTTTACCAGTCCCATGAGCGCGAGAAATCACTTCGACGACTATCTATTCTCGCTGATTGCAGACAGGACACGGAGCTCTGCCGGACCGGAATTGCGATCGGTGGGTTCCTGGTTCGAGATGATATCGCTCGTACTTCGGACCACGACGGTTCGAGAGATCGACAGCGGTATTTCTGCAGCACGTAGTCGCTTCAGGATTGCAAATAGCAGATCGCTTCTGGTATCCCCGGCGATTCTCGGGCTACCGACATAGCCGGTAACAGTCAATGTCATGCCGTCAGGCGTCAACTGGCTAAAGATCACCGATGGCGCGGGACGATCGAGAACCGATGGGTGATCCAGGTAAGCTTGCAGAAGAACATCGCGCACCTGCTCCGGATCGACGTCCAGCGCAAAGGTAAGGGCCAGTGTGACAACTCCCTGCGTTTTGTTTCCCATTGTCACGTTGCGCACATTCTGAGAAATCAGGTGCGAATTCGGAACGATCACCGTTGATCTGTCTGCGAGCTGTATTTCGGTCGCGCGTACACTGATGCGCCGGATATCGCCTTCAATGCCGGTGATACTGATCATGTCGCCTACTTTGACCGGCCGTTCAGCAAGCAATATCAGCCCGGAAATGAAGTTTTTAACGATTTCCTGCAGACCAAAGCCGATGCCTACCGACAGCGCGCTGACGATCCACGCGAGGTTATGCCATTTCACGCCGAGTACGGACAAGGTTTGCAGCGCGACGAGGACATAGCAGACGTTGGCGAAGACCGTCACCAGCGACGCGCGCATACCCGAACTCATTTGCGTCTTGGGCAGAAACTCGGCGTCCAGCCATTTGCGCATGAGCCCAACCAGATACAGGCACACTGCACAGGTAAAGATAGCGCTGAAGATATGGGCGGGAACGATATTGAGCGCATGTAATCGCTCGCCACCGAGTACGTCGAGAATGCTATCGACCAGATCTCGGGGCGTTGTCCCGAGGCCGCCCGTTAGCAGTGCGATGACTGCGGCGAGCATCAATGCGCTGCGAAGAATGGCGGAGAGTACCGTTGCCACCTGTTCGAGATGAACGTCTTGCAGCCCGAATAGATGCCTGATTGTTTTGCCGCTGGCGTGGCATGGCGAAAATACGGTTTCGCAAACATCATGAGCGAGCTTCGTCAGCAGATAAACGCTGCTCAGTACGAGATCGAACCAGACCAGTTCGTAAGTCAGGAACCGCGCGAACGAAACATAACCACAGAGCAATGCAATCAGAGAAGCTCCGACGGCAAGGCTGACGGCGGCATGAATAATGCCAGCGAGGGTAGAACGCGCCTCAGGCGATTCTCGGGCAGCGGCGAGCGCAGTGAGTACCCGGTTTGCGCGTAAAAGCGACATCCCGATGGTCACAGCGACCACCAACGCCACCACGCCGCGAGTAAAGAGCGTAAGTTGCACGCTGGTATCGACGGCCCGGTTGATCTGCTCGATGGCTCCTGAAAACAGCAGCAGTGCGGCCAGTGTCCGTGGAAAAGGGCGTAGCGCGCGAGCGACGGGATCCGCGATGGCCGGCAACCGCCATGACGGATGTCGTGTGCAAAGCAATGCCCGGCCGAGAGCAGCGACCAGCGCGCAGGTCACAACATGTTTGATGATTTCGCTGGCGAAGCCTTGCAGCGCAGGAGGCAGCGCCTGCTGACGGGTCAACGCGAAGTAGAGCAGATCAACGGCACATATGGTGGTCACCAAAGACGCGAACACGGTCGAGATCGCCATCGCGCTGCGCCGTATCCGGCCTTCCGGAAGGCGGCGTAGGCAGAACCGCTCTGATGCTCTGTCAAGAAGCCGCGTTCCAATCGTTGCAACGGCCAGGGCGAGCAGCACAAGCAGGGCGGTTGCAACCCGCTGCCCCGGTTGCCATGTCGTTTGAATCTGCCTGTCGATCTGCGCCTTGAAGTCTCGCAGACGTTGATAGTCAGCCGTGTCCGGGTGGAGCGCCGACGCCCAGAACGCGGCGCTGACTACGCTGTCGGAACGAAGGGCCAGTTGATCTTTCAGATGGTTTTGCAGCAGTCGCGTGATCTGGGCGCTCAGGTTGGCAAGGTTCTCCTTGATCGTTGCCGCCTGCTTGAGTTCGGCATCGAGTTGCAATTGCTGAGCAGCGAGAACGCTGCGCTGTTCGGCGACCGCGGGAGTTTCCGCGGCGGATTCGGAAGCGGGTGCTGTTCCGAGTACGTCGAGCTGGGCATGCGTTTTCGCGCGATCGGGCTCCAGCGACGTGGTTATCAGCCTGTCGACGTCTTCGGCAACGCGCCGGCTCAATGCGTCCAGCCCGGACAGCTGCGCGTCGCTTGTTGCCGTCGAAGCACGCTGCCGGATCTGGTCCTGTTTTTCCTGAAGCGCGCCGAGCCTTTGTAATGCCTCGGAGCCCGCGCCCATGGATGGCGAAAAATCAGCAGGAGCATCTATGCTAAGGGGCGGCAGCGTCGCTGCGTTGGAGGCAACCGGAATCAGGCCGAACATCGTCAGCGCGATAAGGTGAAAAATGACTGCAACTATTTGTCGCGCGGCGCAAGCGCGGCGAAGAGTATGCATTTGAGAGATCTGGCTCATGCACGCGATACCTATGTAAGCGGTGATGCATTCGGTCGCGGCCGGGCGTGAAATGAGGGAGCCGCACTGCGGTAGGAGAGCAAGCTTAATGAATCATACGTGATTATAATATCATATATGATAGGAAAGGCAAATATGAAAGGTGGGTGCACGGTCAGCGCCTGGCCCGCTGATGTGCGATGGGGGCCGCTTGAGCACCGGCGTGCGCTATCCAGTTTGGGCGAGAAACGTTCGGTATAGCGGGACGTTGAAAGATGGAAGCTGATCTTGGATGCTTTTTACAAGGCTTCCCGCGATATCGGGCTCCCGACTAATTGGCATCTATCAAACCATCGTTTCCTGGACTCACCGGTAGGCGCGCAGGCAACGCGGTAATGGAGGAGCATCGACATGGAACAGAGCAACGCATTGCCGGATTCGATCCGAGCAGCGATTGAGGCGCACGGCGGTGCAGCGCGATGGGCCGAACTGGCGGAGATCGAGGCGACGATTTCCGCCTGCGGCCTTCTGTTCACCGCAAAGCGACGGCCGATACTGCGACAAGTGCAGGTTCGCGCGTCGACACACGAGCCTCGTTTCGCTTTCAACGATTTTCCGCAGGTTGGCGAAACGAGTGAACTTCAAGGAGAAGAACTTGTTCGCGTCGTCGGGCGAGACGGGGCTATCCTGGCTCGCCGCGACGGACCGCGAACAGCATTTCGTGGCTGGCGACGGCAAATCTACTGGGACGACCTCGACTTTGTCTATTTCGGCGCCTACGCGTTCTGGAACTATCTGACAGCACCTTTCTTATTCTTGCGCGGCGGCTTTACGTTCAAAGAACTTCCGCCACTGGCGACTTCGGCCGGGATATGGCGAAGAATCCGGGCGACCTTTCCCAGCGACATTCCAACGCACAGCCGGGTCCAGGATTTCTATTTCGATAGACAACATCGCCTTTGCAGGATCGATTACACCGCCATGGTTATCGGACGCTGGGCGCGGGCCGCTCACATCTGCGAGGACTTTCGCGAATTCGATGGATTCCTGGTACCGACTCGCAGGACGGTAAAGCCGCTGCCGGTTGGCAATGCTCCATTGCCAGCTCCGACTCTCGTCGCGATCGAGGTCCACGATTTTCGACCAAGGCCTTCCGATTGACGCCAGTTCAATCGGCCGCTGCGACTGACGAAGCAAGGCGGCCTCGGTCAGTTGTTCGAGGTTGTGAAGGCACTTGCATGCTGACTTCGACTCGACATCGAGGTTGCCCTCGCCGGGCGCCCGGCGCGTGCGCTGTCGTGACGGGAATGACGGTTTTCGGAAACTCGCGATGGTAGCTTTGGGGCGGCGCTGCCTGAACGCGAAAGGGATCTGCCTCGTGGTACTTGACGTGTCTGGATTCCATGGCGGGTTCCCTCACTGACGGGTTGGCGGCACTCACGAAGCCGTGGCCCGAACGCGCGGTGCGCGGGCCTTTTGGGGCTGCGACTCGAGCGCGGTTGTCGCGCCGAGCACTGACCGGATGGCGCGCAGCGCCTCTTCCTGCGCGGGTGTCGGCGGGATGCGCAGCACCCGCCGGTCGGCCAGCAGCTTGTCGAGCAAGCTCAGGAGCCGGTTTCGGTCTTCCGGGCTGGCGAGCAGATCGGGCAACGTCTGGATAGCCTGTTGCGGCTCAAAAGTCGCGATGAGTTCCTGCTCCCCGCGAATGCGCCGCCAGTCGGCAGGAGGCAAATGCGGCAGGTCGTCGGCATATTCATCGACCAGTTGCTTGACTGTCTCGATGCGCGATAGCGGCAGCGGCTCGCCCTTTGGCGCGAGCAGGAACGCGGTGCGCGCGACCGCCTCGTTGTAGCCGCCCTGCCTCAGCGAGGCGAGCGCCGCCTGGACGAACGGCAGGCTGCGAGGATCGGCGGCGGCGGACGTGCCGGCGCCATGCTCGCCGAGGCGGTCCGGGTCGTACATTGCGAAAAGATTCGCGTAGATAGAGAAGAACAGTGCTTCGATGCTGGCGTCTCTTACCGCCCGGAACTGGTCGAGCGAGGCGCTGATCAGTTCTGAGCCGCGCTGCTCCACCTTGCGCCACGGTTCGAGGTCGCTCGAGGGCTGCCGGCTGGCTTTGACAGCATCGGCCATCGGACGCAGCGCGGCCACCCACGGATTCAGGTCCGAGAATGCCCAGCGCTGCAGACGCAACGGATGAAAATCGCGCAGCAACCGCGCGGTCATCTCGTTCGACGCATGCTGCACGAAGGGTTGAACGAACAGCTCGTAGGCTCGCTGGTTGAACTCCGACACCACCGCCACGGCCTTGAACGGCTTTTCGTCCTCGCGCCGCAACTCGTTGAAATGCTCGACGGCTTCTTCCAGCCGGTGTTCGGTGAGCGAGACCTCGTATTCCGTTTTGCCGTCTGCGCCCTTTCCCTCCTTGATCGACATGCCGTAGAGGCCCGGCGCGAGCGTCTCGATTGTCTCCAGCACGTTGAAGATTTGCGTGTATTCCTTCTTCGCCACCTTGCCGGAAACAAAAATGCCGAGATGGCCGACGTCCTCGTGCATCAGGGCGACGATGACCTGGCCGCGCGCCTTGATCTCCTCGGTGCTGCTGTATATGTCAGCGACCCAGTTGAACGCCTGTTGCGGCGGCGTGATGTTGTCGCCCATCGATGCGAAAAGGATGATGGGCGAGCGGATGGCGCGCAGATCGAAGGATTTGCCCGACGGGCCGAACACTTCGCCGGACCACAGCTTGTTGCCGATAAAGAGGTTACGGGTGATCCACTCGATTTCTTCCCGGTTCATCAGGTAGTAGCTGCCCCACCACCTCTCGAACTCAATAAAGCGCGCCGGTTCCGTATCGATGTTGGCGAACACGTTGTAGTACTTGTCCCAGAACGTGTTGGCCGGGTTCAGATACTCGAAGTTGTTCACGAGATGGGCGCCGTCGAACTTGCCGTTGCCAAGATCGGCCGACAGGGACGAGAGCCACGTGCCGCCCAGAATGCCTCCGGCATAACGCATTGGATTGGGCGCCTCACTCTCGCTCCACGCCCCGCTCCAGTAAGACATGGGCGCGCCGTTGACCAGGATGGGACCGGTGTCTTCCGGCGACGAACTGGCAAGCATCATCGCGGCCCAGCCGCCCTGGCAATTTCCGACGATCGCGGGCTTTGGGCTGTCTGAATGCAGTTCGCGCACCTTCCGTACGAACTGCTGCTCGGCCGCGCAGACGTCGAGCAGGTTCTGGCCGGGCTCCGGCTCCTGGAAGAACACGACGAAATAGACCGGATGACCGGCGCGCAGGGCAACGCCGACCTGCGAATCGTCCTTGAAGCCACCGATGCCGGGACCGTGCCCGGCGCGCGGATCGATGATCAGATACGGGCGCTTCTTCACGTCGACCACGACACCCTCCGGCGGCCGTATCGACAGCAGAGCGTAGTTGACGGGCCGCTCAAAGTGCCTCGCGTCAAGCACTACGTCATAGTCGAAATGCAACGCGGGCTTGATCCCGGCCTTGTTGCGCTCGATGAACTCGTTGCCGCGTTGACGCAAGGCATCCCAGAACAGGACTGAGCGCTGCGCGAAATCGGCCGTATAGTGCCAGGCACCCCATGGTGTGAACTGCGCCAGGTTGGGAATGGTGAGTTCGGACGTGCCGTCGCCCCCCTTGATTGCGTCGCTCGTCCTCTGCCCGAACCGTTGCCAGGCCTCTTCCAGGCGATTGTGCAACAAGCGCAGGATTTTCAATGCGATCTCGTGATTGCGTGTCAGCTGGGTAACCTGGTCCATCTCATGAATCTCCTTAAGCGAAGCGACTTAACCCGGCACAACTGCTCATTCCGTTGCCTGGTTGCAGAGAAGCTTGCATCGTCGAGGAATTGGGCGTGCGCGAAGCGCTGGATGCGCGCCGCATCCGCCCGGTGCGCATCGCGCTGCAGAACCAGCGCGATGACCTGCTCGCGTTCGCCGGCGTGCTCGATGAGAAGCTCGCCGCGATCGCGCAGCGCGCCAACGTCTCGGATGAGCTCGTGCGCGCCGCGTGTGTGCTGCGTCGCAAGCCGCGGACTTCACCCGCGTGCGCCACCTAACCAGCAGTGGAAGGTCCCATGCCCTGTTCGAAGAACTCCGCGGTATGGTCGATAAACGCCCTGACTTTCGCGGGCAACAGTGCGCGTCCGATGTATGCCAGGCGGACCTCGGCCAAAGTATCGGCGATCTCGAAGTCTTCCAGCAGACGAACGAGCCGTCCGGCCTTTATGTCCTGCTCAACAAGGGCGATTGGAAGCAGACCAATACCGAATCCTTCGAGTACGATGTCGCGATTGAATATGGGATTGTTCGACGCAATTTCGTAGCTGATCGGGACCGCGATGTTTTCCTGTTCCATTCGAAAGGTGACGCAGGGTTTGTGCATCGAAGGAGGGACCGTGACGAACACATGGTCGGCCAGCTCAGCCGGATGCCGGGGCCGAGGACGCCTGCCCAGATAAGCTTCCGTTGTGACAACGACCAGCGGCAACCGCTGGAGCAGCCGCGTCACAGCCAGATCCGTCGCCAGCATGAAAGGCAGGACGATACCCAGATCGTAACCGTCGGCCGTCAGGTCCACGGGCCGCTCGGTCAATGTGATATCCAGGGTGACGTTCGGATGCTTGCGTTTAAAGGACGCAATCAGCGGTGCGAGCCACGTCAATGCGGTGGTCGTATGTGCGACCAGTCGCAGCATGCCCGCCGGCACTCGACCGTGGCCCGCCGCACTGGCTTCCAGGCAATCGAGGTCATCCAGGATGCGACAACATCCATCGTAAAAACGCTCCGCGGCTTCCGTCAGCGAAAACTGTCGGGTCGAGCGATGGAAGAGTCGCGTGCCCAGGCGCTCTTCCAGCGATGCGATCGCCCGCGAAACGACCGATGGCGAGAGATCCATCATTTCCCCGGCACGTCTGAAGTGTTTGACTTCGACGATACTCCGGAACAGGCGCAAGCTTTCAATGTATTCCATGGTTAACGTCCCATCTGCTATCTGACGACTTGTGTAGATATCCTTTGGATATCAGTCCTGTTCGTGGACCTGTACCGCACCGCACGCTGTGGAACATAGTCCAATGCCGTGCAACCGCGACCAGGGGTACTGTCCGGTCACGCCTCGCGCGCGTGGATGCGCCTGGTGTCACTGCCGCACATGAAAGCGCTGAGCATTCTGCCGTAAAGACACCAGAGAACCGAATCGCATCAGATCGGCTGTTCTATCAGGCTCACGCTTCTCGCACAGATCATTGCGTGAGCATTAGCCGGTGGGGGCCCAGTGAGGCGCGGCCTGTAGATGGCATCTCCGACTTCGATTAGCCGACCGGTCAGCGCACAGATGCCTGGCACCCGCGCGGCGCCTCCGCACCATGTCTGGTATCCATAGTGTCCGGAGCGCGCATCGCACCATGAAACGATCAGTGTTTGCGCGGTCGGTTGGTCGAGTACCCGTATGATTGGCTTACCGGTCGAAGCGATCGACTGTCGAACAGAGGAACCGTTCAAGGCAGATCCGTGCGCAGTGGCTCGTTCGTTAAGTCTCCAATCGCCAAGCCTTGTGACGGTCATACTCCACGGATCAACAGCGCGATTCATCACCTGGCTCCCTCTGTGCAAGCTCGAACGCTTGCGCTTCGCGTGAGCGCTGCCCACCATAGCTGCTCTCTTCCGTCGAAAATTACCGGTCCGATTGCGTCGGCAAGTCCCCTGGGTCGGGGAGATCGTTCTTCGAGGCTTTACCGGTATGCTGCTGCCGGGCCCAAAGTCCTATGCGTGCGCTGCCCCCGTGCCGCCATGTGCGTTGTCGCAGGTAGCAGCCAGGACGCTGCGGGCCGCCTCGACCAGGACTGCATATCGGCAGCAACGCGTGCAAAATCGCTCGCCGCCGGGGACCCAGGAAATGCATCGACGACACAGCGCGAAAGCTCTGCCGCTTGCGCGATACACGGATCGATCGAGATGCAGCCTGCCTTGAGAACCGAGACAGCCAGATAATCGCGCGCAATGGCTCCGAGACTTTCCAGCAGCGCGTGAGTGTCCGCTTCACCATCGAACAGATTCACAATGATGCGGAATTCCTCGATGCCCTGTGCGAGACGCAGGCGCTTCATGCAAACGTAAGTGTCTGCTACTGCAGCGGCCGACATGTGCATGACGACGATGACGTGGTGGGCTTGCAACGCAAGTGGTGAAAGCGCGCCGTTGCCAGCAAGCGCGGCATCAATCAGCACGATGTTCGGCGGGCTCGTGAGCACCGCGTCGTACTGCAGGCCTGCGAAGTTTTCGTGATCCGTATGGCCGGTGCCAGTCGAGTGGAACTGACGTCGACCACGGTCAACGGCCAGCACGCGCGGCAAGTTGCGATGGATCGCGGGAGCGAACACGCCTGCGGCGTGAATGTCTTGAAGCATTGTGCTCGCCGACCGCGCGCCAGGACATTCGTCCACCACCAGCACGTCCATACCCTGTCTGGTCAGCGCCATCGCGAGGTTGACAACGGCAGCCGTACGGCCGACTCCTTTCGAGCCGCCTGTGACAGCGACCACACGCGTAGCACTGTTGGCGAACATCTGGCGCAACCCGAGCGCCTGTCCGGAGACTATATCCTTCACTGATTCACCCACGTATCGAGACCTCCGCGCCCATCACGAGTAGCGTTGACGACCCGCGCGCCGTCAGTCATAACGACTTTCGGATCGCACGTTTCATCGACGCGTGGATTGTACGCTTTCGCGTCACTACTGACAATGCAATCATATATGCTTTGCATGTCAGATATGAGTGACAGATGCAAAAAGCGCGAACGCGCGGGTTGGCCCCGAACTCATCCGGTTCTTTCTTGCACGTCGGGAATTGAAATGCTGCGCGCTGCCTGAAAATGGAGGTAGCGGTACGTCTAGCCGGCTACAGCAAGCCTTGACGCCGTGCCTTTCGGGTCGTCTCGATCGACAGCCGATGGTGCTTGGGGTGCGCCAATGTGCTGTTGTGGCGAGCGGGGGTGGAGTGACACCTGTCGATGCCTCCGACTGATGCCCGCGGTAACTTATCGAGCGGTTGCGTCGCCTTGGCGACAACTCGGCGCCGCCATGCCGCGTTCACCCGGAAGGGGCTGCCGCGGGAATTGGGCTGTGCCAGTCCATTCAGTCATATGAGTCGCTACGGTGCGCCCATGGGTACGTCCGGGCGATGATTGTCGTAGTCTGTTTCTTCCGGCTGTCGCGACAACACGCACGAAAAAAATCCGGCAAGCACTGTCTGAAGCACCTTGTCGCTCACCGTTTGCGGACTGCACATCCTGAAGAACTGTACGCCCTCGCACAGGCTCACCAGGCCAACCGCGAGAGCCTCGGCCTGCAGGGGCAACGGCCTGCCGTTGCGCTCCGAAAGCATGCGGATGTACACGCTGATCTGTTCCAGCTTCTCCTGCCGGAAGGCGTTGATGCGCTCCCGAAACGGGGTGTCCCGGCACGCGAGCAACTGGGCCTCGACCCAAAGCGGAAAGCAATCGTGTTCAACAATAGATTGGCTGTAGTACGCGATGGCGCGGTCCTTCATTTCATCGGGCGTGCCGCCCTTCTCCATCATCGCCAGGAGATTCGTCCGCGCCCTATCGTCGTCGCGGCGCAACAACCTGATCAGCAGATCCGGCTTGCCGCCGAAGTTTGAGTAGAACGCGCCGCGCGTATAGCCAGCCGCCTCAGCGATGTCCTCCACGCTTGTCGCGGCGAATCCCTTTTTAACGAACATCTTCCGCGCCGCCTCAAGCAGGCATTCGCGCGTCTGCTCTCTGCGCTGTGCCCGTGTCAGGCGTTCCCGCTTCATGGCATAAAGTACCGGTCAGGCCGACATCTGCGGTGCCGCCAGATCGGCATGCTTCTCAGATGACGGGTTTCGCAATGATCCGTCGACGCCCGATCAGGCCGTCTCGCGGTTTATGTGACATAACACTCATATCTGATTTTGTTGTCAATAAAGTTGACGAAATCTGGCACGTGAGAGGAAATCGGAACCGTCATACCGAAGCGTGAGCGGTCCGCCCGTCTCATGCCAAGCAGCTTCGTTGCGGTGCCCATGATCACGCGACTTCCATACCGTTTGTCGACTGTGCGAGGCTGAGCTCCCCAAGGTAAACGCTTTCGCCCAATTCGCATTTGCGCCAGGCGCTGCCGAGGGCATGACGGATTTCGACTCTGTAAAGACCGCTTCCCTTGGTGAGACCACCGAAGCGGAAATCGCCGAAGCAGTCAGAGACAGTCTCCGCCACCTTCTGATTGCCGAGGTAAAGGGCTACGACCGCATCCGTGACGCACTCGACCACATCTCCCATCCGCGCGCTGACGCTTCCGCTGATGAAGCAGGTTTCCCAGCGCTCGAGGTCGCTGTACCACACGCGCGGTTTCGTGCCCAGGTTAGGCCGCAAGACCTTGAGCCCCTCGCGCTGGGCCTTCTCGGCCATCGCAGCGTCATCGAGCTTGACCGTCTCGAAGACGTCGGTGGGGCACGATTGCTGACAACGCGGCTGCGGCCAGCCCTGGTCGAGTAGATGGGCATCGAAAATCCAGGTCTGCGGCAGTTGCAGCTCATCGTTCCAGACGATCGCCTTGTACGGGCAGGACTTCACGATGTCCTTGCGGCCTCGAGCCTTGTCCGGATCGATGATGACGACGCCGTCGGCGCGCTTGCGAATGGCGTCGCCGCCCACCCGCAAGCAAGGCGCTTCGTCGCAGTGGTTGCACATGACCGGCAGATACGTGGTCTCGACCATATGCGAGTCGCCCTGGACGCGGCGCAGGATCCGGATCGGGCTGTCGGCATTGGCGGCGGCGGGCGCGGCATAACCGGGGAAGTCGTTGCCGACATGCTCGTCCCGCGCGGCGATCACGCAGTTCTGGCAGTTCTCGCAACGCCCCACTTTGATAATCAGGTTCCACTTGCTCATTCGAAATTCCTCACGCGGCGCGACCGAGCATGAACGCTTCGGTGCCTTGCCACTTCTCGACCTGCACCAGGCAGGAATTTGGGCTCATGCTGCTCGTGCCGGCGGTTTGAGGCCGGTCAGGGGTGAGCATGTTCATGCAACCGCCAATCTCGACGCACTCGCCGTCTATTTCGACCAGCTGAAATTCGGCGCTCGCCTCATACGACTTGACCACTCCCGCGCTAACCAGCGGCGAGACGTCGGCTGCGCAAATCACCGCGCCGCGGTCGTTGTACACCTTGACGAGATCGCGATGGTCAATGCCTCGAACGGCCGCATCGGTCAGACTAAGTCTCAGCAGCCAGAAGCGATGGCCACCAATCAGCGCGCGATGGTCATCGATGCTGTTGACCGAGGAGTTCTTGCCATCACAATGGGTATGGAAGCTGTAACGGCTGTGAGTGGCGATCAACTGCAGCGGATAACGCTGAGCCAGGTCCGAGCGCAGCCCCTCCCAGGACGGGATGTATCGGTTGAGCGGTGGTCGCTCGGGATTGTCCGCAGTGTGCCGCTTCAGCAACTCGGGCACGAACTCCAGCTTGCCGCTCGGCGTCTGCAGGCCCATGCCGAATTTTTCGGCGAACTGGGACGGCAGCGGATGGGGTTCCTGCAGGTCCTTGCGCCGGCCTTCCGCGAACCAGCGCATGTCCACCGGATGGCGCAACTCGGGCTTCTCGGGCGGCACGACGAAATAGCCCTTGCGGCAGAACTCGCGCCACGAAATGCGATCGGGCAGATCCGACGAGTCGAAGACCCGCTTGACCCAGTCCAACTCGCTGCATCCCTCGGTGAACACCCCGCCAAGGCCCAGCCGGGTCAGGATGGCAGTGAAGATGTCGTAGTCGGAACGGGACTCGCCCAAAGGCTCGATGCACTTGTGCTGCAGCGTCATCACGCGATGGTTGACCGTGCTGAACCCATGATGGGCGTAGCCGCCGGAATTCGCCCATTCGCCGATGTCCCAGCGCTCCAGCGCGGTGCACGCCGGCAGGATGATGTCGGCGAACTGGGCCTCGCCCTCCATCCAGATCGACTGGTTGACCACGAACTCGATGCTCGGGTGCCGGTAGGCTTCAGCCCAGCGTCCGGAATTCGTCACCGTGCTGAAGGCGGACCCGCCGTAGCGGTAGATCATGTGGATCGGCGAATATCCGGGCATGGGGTAGCTGAACGGTGCGAACTGGGCTTCCTGGGACATGCCGTCCCAAAGGTAGCCCGTCGCATGGCCGTTGATGATGGCGTCGGGCAGTTGCTGCCGCGGGACCATTTGCTTGACCGGATTCATGGACAGAATGTGCGGCATGCGCTGGTAATTGTTCACCGCATTGGCGGTCCACGCCAGGTCGCCGGATATGCCGCCGTCCGCGTAGCCGGGGAAATAGAAATGGAGGTCGTGGGGCACCCCGGCTTCAAGGCAGCCGAAATTGACCCCCGGTTTGCCCCAGCCCTGCATCGCCATCATCATGATCATGCAGCGCGCCCATTGCGCTCCGGTCGCACCGCGGCCCGCGCCGCCGAATCCCGCGCCGGTCATCCCGACCGCGAGATGGACCTTCCTGTTCCCCCATCGGCGCGCAAGCGCACGGACGTCCTTGGCGGGCACGCCCGTTTCGCCCTCCTGCCACTCGGGCGTCTTGGGAACGCCGTCGGATTCGCCCAGAAGATAGGCCCTCCACTCGTCGAACCCGGTCGTGCGGGTGGCGATGTAATCCTCGTCGTACAAGCCCTCCACGGCCCACACGTACATGATGGCGGTGGCGAGAGCAGCATCGGTTTGCGGTCGGACCGGAATCCAGCGCCCGCCCAGCAACTGCGCGGTCGGGTTGCAGTGCGGGTCGATATGAACGAACTCAATGCCGAGTTCCTTGGCCCACAGGCGCCGCGGAGTCCCCTCGAATCCCGCATAGGCCCCGTTGGTACTTTCGGGGTCGCAGGACCAGAACACGATCATGTCGGCTTCCTTCAGGCAATCCTCGACGCCACCATAGCCGGATGGCACGCCGACGCGCATCGAGTTGCCGAAATGATGCATGGCACCCCAGTACCAGCCTTCCCAGCTATCCGGATTGGCCGCGACCCGGGTAAAGCCGATCAGGTTGGCAAAGCGCGTCAGCGCGCTGAGGTAGTAACCCACGTTGCCCCACTGGTGATGGGACGACATCGGGAAGGTAATGGAACCGGGACCGTGAACGCGCTTCTGCCGGTTGATTTCCCTGGCGACAATGTCCAGGGCCTCGTCCCAACTGATACGCACATAGCCGGATTTGCCCCGGTTCTGGGGATTGCGTTCGCCGTCAGGGTCGAAGTCGACCCGCTTCATGGGGTGAAGGATGCGCTTGTCGGAATAGACCAGCGACTTGAGCGTCAACGCGTGGGGCGCGACCAGGCCACGCCGTGGCGGGCTGAAACGGCGGCCGCGCGCCTCGATCACATAACTTGGCGCATCCGTGCTGTCCAGCTCGATGGGCGTCACCCGAACGACGCGGCCATCCTTGACGTAGACGAACAGAGGCCCGCCGTTGGTGCAGGTGGTGTAGCGGCGGGTGCCGTCGCGCAAAGGCGTGCCCATCGGCAGGCCGACGGTCCGCATCATGCTCAGGGTCTGCATGAGCCAAACCAACAGTTCGTCCTCGCCCTCGGTGACCACCTTGAAGTTCTTGGCAGCGTGGATGATTTCGCCCTGGTCCGGATTGGGAGAAAGGAACTTCAGGGCGGTGGCGACGTCCTTGAAGACCATGCTCACGTCGGGCCGCGGATGCCTGCCGGCGCTAGAACGGACGCGTCCGTTCCTGAACTTGATGACGCGACCGATGCTTTGATCCGCGAGTCCGATCCAGGCCACGAGATCGCGCTCCTTCAGGCGATCACGATAAGCGGGAAAGCGGCGTGCCGTCAGGTCAAGAACCTTGGGCAAAGCAAAAAGAATAGTCTTGAGGACCTGTCGTTTCATTATTCGATCCAAAGGGAAGCGGGGTGCGCTAGCGGTGGCATGACGTCGCGGACCGCAGCCAGGCCCGGGGCGCGAAAAATAACGTAGTCGATGTCTTCGATGGGCATTCAAATCTCTCGATCGGCGCATTAACGAGTCGTACGCGCTAGAACGTATAGGCGACGTTCAGGAAGACGCTCAGGGGATCGAGCCGGAGCGTCGATTTGGAAACGATCTGCGTTCCAGTCGCGGTGTGTCCGTCTAACGTCAGGTTGGTCTTCACCGGCATATAGTTCACAGAGGTTCCGACAGACCAGTGTTTTGTAATGGCGTAACTTGCCCCGATCTCGAATACCGGATTCCACGATGAACTGAGTGTTGCGTGTGCCGAACCACCTGGACCAACGCTATCAGTGACAAACTGGCTATTGGTTGTCCGAACCTGGGTGAACCACGTATAGTTCACACCCAAACCGATGAATGGACGGAATTTCGAGCCGGCCGAAAACAGGTGGTATCGAAGTTCGATGGCGGGCGGCATTGGCCTCGTCGAGCCGAGGTTGCCATACTTCTCCAGCGTCCCATCGCCAACCAGATTTACTGTCAATGGCAGTCCCAGAAGCATAGCGACGCCAATGTTGTCCGTGACGTAGTACTCGGTGGTAATTCCCACCGTATTCGTTGACGTCGCATGCGCCCCGCTACCGGCTAGTTGGCGATTCACCGTTTCGCCGCCAATACTCTCCACAATGAGTGGCGTTGCGTCGCCCTGTGGCGCGATGTGAAGCCATCCTGTGGACAGCGTAATGCTTCCCGCCGACTGGGCGTTTGCATTGTCGGTCAGCGCAGCCGAGCAGAGGCAAGCCGCCATACCGGCAGAGCTGATCATTCGTCTGTAATTCCTCACGTGTCTTCTCCTGTCTCGTTGCCCGGGCATTTTTGTGAACCCGTGGTGCTTCCTGTGGAACCGATGCGGCGCTCCGTCTGGGGTCGTTGCGTCGTTCCTCATCGGCTTCGACCGCTTATCAGGTCCGTCGGTTATGTCTGATTAGGTCGTTTTACTAAATGACATGAAACAGGCACGAATGTTTAGAACACCGCTACTGCCTCGTACACGTTATGTGGAAATACGCTTTCGCGTTATCCTTATCATCCTTTCTATTCTTCGTACCTCCTGGTGTCGAGACTTTAATCCGTCCAATTATTCGTTCTCTGCCTTTGGAATAGTTGCTGGTACAGCATGCCTCCATCGCCCTGCACGCTAGTAAGCGCGCATCGCCAAACGTTCAGTCTCGGGCGGGAATACGCACCACGCACCGTCGCGGTGCCGGAAGAAAAATAACCCAACGGGCCCTGTCGGCAGCAGTAGCTCGATACGCACATAGGGTCTCTGGTTTGTGCCCGCACGACCGAACCGGGTAATCCGAACCGCAGTCCCCGATATTGGCCCGAGCCATTTTTCAACAAGCGAACGCAAGGACCTTTCTGAAGCAGTATTCATCCTCTTTCCTCTAAACCGACGCGAGCGTTTAACTCTCTATCGCCGCTGGTACATCAACATTGCTCGCTTCGCGATGGCCTCGCGGCAACCGAAAGCGAAAATGCGAACGGAAAGCGCCCGAGCGCGGAAGTCGCCAATGCTTCGAGCGCGGGGTCGGGAAGTTCGACGTGAAGCGAAAGCCCGCGCGAAGTATCTTCAATGATCCTAACGGTTGCTCCCTCGACGCCAGCCTCCACGAGTGCCGACTGTAACGCGTCTACCGTTTCGCGCTGTTTCAGCCCCGGCTTGAAAATCTTGCCCACGCCTGTCAACGGCATCGCATCCAGGATTCTGATCCGTTTAGGCAGTGCCGCGCGCTCGCCTATCTCGAGTCGCACGAACTCGGCGAGTTCGTCCTCAGTCGCGCTTGCACCCGGTTTGAGCTGGACATAGGCAATCGGCAACTCCCCGGCGTGTGCATCGGGACGACCGACCGCCGCCGCGATCTTGACGGCGGGATGGCGATAGAGCGGTTCCTCGATCGCTGCCGGATCGATGTTGTGACCGCCACGAATGATCACTTCCTTTTTGCGACCAGTAAGCCAGAAATAACCATCGACATCGCATCGACCGAGGTCGCCGGTATTGAGCCAGCACCTGCCATCGCCGAGGTCCAGCCAGAGCCCCTTGTTCTGCTCGGGCACGATATACCCGAGGAAAATGTTCGGGCCGGAAATAGTCAGCAGGCCGACCTCATCGATCTCGCAATCCCGCACATATCGCCCGTCAGCGTCGACGATGACGGCTTTCATCGCCTGGCCCGGAATGCGCAGCCCGATTGAGCCCAGCCTGCGCTGCCCCAGCGGCGGGTTGACGCTGCTCACGCAGGTCCCCTCGGTCAGGCCATAGCCCTCGAGAATCCGGATGCGCGTCCTTTCCTGAAAGGTCCGGAAAACTTCGACCGGCATGGGAGCCGCACCGCACAGTCCGTACTCCAGCGAACTCACATCGTGCTCGCCGACAGGAATATCGAGTAACGCCGCATAAAGCGTCGGGACACCGCTGAAGAAATTGATGCGGTGATGCTCGACGATTTCCCAGAAACGTTTGACAACGCCATCGCCGCGATAGCCTTGTGGCGTGCCGAGCACGACCTGGGCGCCTTTGGAAAAAGGCAGGAGACCCGTTGCCATGACGGCATTCACGTGGAAGAGCGGCAGTCCGCAGAAAAGCGTCTTGCCTGGCCCGACGCTGTCGCCGAAGAATTGACCCGTGCTCCAGGCATTCGCCACCTCATTGCCGTGGCGGCGCATCGCAATTTTCGGCAGGCCGGTCGTCCCGCCCGTACAGAAGTACGACGACACGTCGTCGGCGCCAATGTGCCGCGCGCCTTGAAGTGCCGTTCCCGACTCCTGCGCGATGGCAACGCCGAAGTCGTGGATCTCGATATGCGCAGGAACCGCGCCCCGCACGCCGCCCTCGCCGTGCAGCCTTGAACACTCGTTACGCTGCAGCATCCGCGTCGCGGACTGTTTTGAACCCGTCACACGTTCGGCCGGATTCACGAGCACCAGATCCTTCAGCGAAGAAACCTTGTGCAGCACCGCTTGTACCTTTTGCCAAAGATCAGTTCCGGGAAACGGCGCCAGCGTTACCAGCACGCTGGCGCCTGCAGCGTTGAGGAGTTGGCCGATGGCTTCCTGCTCAAGCAATGGATTGATCGCGCAGACAATTCCGGCGGCCTCTCCACCCCAGATCACGAAGTGCGTTTCAGGGAGGTTGGGCAGAACATATGCGACGACTGAGTCGCGTTGTACTCCGAGGCGCGAGAACATGTTCGCGGTGCGCGTGATATCTCGGACGAGTTCACCATACGTCCAGCACTCGGCGTTCCGATAGTCGTCGGCCGTTGCAAAGAACGAAAGTGCCGGTGCCGATGGATTAATCGCCGCGCCCCGGCAGATCATCTCGTAGGTGCTCGACGGGAGATCCGCCGGCAGCCCTTGCGTTTCGATGGCAAGGACTTCGTCTACGTTTGCGATGCCTTTCATGCTGCCTCTTCCACAACGACGTTATGCTGCACGCCCAGATTGATCGAGCGATCGTGGCTGACGATATGCGCCTCCACGACGTCCCCCACCTTCAGGTACTGCGGCCTGTCCGCCTGCATCTTCAGGAAAAGACGCCATTTTTCCGCTTCAGGCAGTTGCGCCGCGGCGCGTTGCTTTTCGGGCGATGGAATGCTCAGTGCACAGCCAGATGGCGTGCCCGTCGCGAGCAGGTCACCGATGCGCAGATCATGCACGCCGGAAAGCTCCGTCAAGGTCTCTGCCGGCCCATAGACGAGACCCGCAGTCGTGTCGTTCTGGCGGACGGTTCCATTGACCGTCAGTGTCAGCACGAGCTCCTTCAACTTCGGAATATCTTGTTTCTCAAGGAGGCAAAGGTAAGGGCCGACAGGGCCAAACGTGCGGTAGCTCTTGCCCTTGTAGAACTGCATCTGCGGAATCTGGATATCGCGCGCGGAGTAGTCGTTGACGATCACGGCGCCAGCAATGTAGTCATGCAGGTTCTCGTCGGTGACCGTTTCGCGGGAGGTGACGTCGCGTTTGAGCACAAGACCGAGTTCGATCTCGTAGTCGAGCAACTGCACCTCCCTGGGCTTCACGAGGGGCGAGTCGGCAGGAACGATGCAGCTCGTCGCCTTCGTGAAGATCATGTTGAATTTCTTCACATCCGGGTCCATGCCCGAGTCGATCATATGCTGGCGATAATTCGCGCCCTGACAGATGAACTGCTGGTTGGCGGTCACGGGCGACAACCATTGCACATCCGATTCGGGAATCGGAGAACCGTCCAGTACCGCCAGCCGTTCGACGGGATTGGCTTCAATAAACTCGGCGGTCGACTTGAATTCGCCATGAATCGGCGTGATGGCGCCATTAGCGACTACGCCCCACTGGGCGCGGCCATCATGAAGGTAATGCAGAACGTGAAGTGCCATTTATCGATCTCCGGATTCTATGAAAGTGGGGTGGTTCAGGCGAAAAGCTTCGCCAACGTGCGCAGCTTGCTCAACGTCAGGTCGGGGCTGCGGCGCAGGTTTCTGAAAAGTGCCACGACGCTCGCGGGTGTGAACCTGGGCTTCGTGAAGCTGCGTGGCATCGTCGGTCCCCATTGGGCCATCGCCTCGCGGCTCACCGCATGGACACCCGTCGGCGCGTCCGCCGTAAAGAGGTCGCCGTCGCAATAGTGCTCGTGCTTGTCGCCCCATGGGTCTTGCCAGTAATCGAAGATCTGGCTGCCCAGCTTATGCCGGCCGATCCCCCACGCGTGCGTCCAACCTTCGTCGCGCAGAATGCGTTGGCCCATGCCAATCGCGTCGGCGTCAACGACTTCGTACGCGCTATGGCTGTAGGTGGGCACGAAGCCTTGTGCAAGCGCGAGCGTATGGTGATCGGCTGGCTTGTCGCCGAGATCGAGCCGCATGAACGCGACGGCGGGCGAACCATCGGGAAGCACCTGCACATCGCTGGGGATGAAGCCGAAATGCCGCGTATACCACGCGCAGGTTTCCTGATAGTCAACGAGTTCGAGCACGACGTGTCCGAGCCGGATAATTTCCGGCGCGCCTTCGGGCGGTCGCTGCGTGCCGTTGATCCGGACCGTCGCATCCACGGAGTTGAACGGCAAGGGTGGCCGATGAAACAACGTCGAAGCTGGCTGCTGGCCCCATATCGCGTCGACGCGAAAGCCTGAAGGATCGGTCAGCCGTACCGTATAGCCGCCGCCGGGCAGGGGCGAGCGTTCGACGTCCGAGGCGCCCGGCAGTTTTGCAAGTGCATCAAGCTCGGCCCTGTTGTCGACCTGTAGCCCAAAACCAACGAACCGGGATTTCGAGGCCTTCCGGACGACATAGCAGAAGTGTGAAGCGCCCGTTCCGCGCAGCAGCAGGAGCGCTTCACCGCGCGATACCGTTCGGAGCCCGAAGTCAGTGAGAAATTGCTCGGCTTTCTCGAGATCCGGCCGGTCGAATATCAGATAGGCCAATGCCGACGCTTTCGTCGTAGGATCGGGGTGACGGGCTGGTTGTACAGTGGTCAGGTTCATGGCGATAAGAAATCACACGGTGTGAATGGGGTTTCGAGACGGCATGCGGCTTCGCGATCACTGCATGACCCAGCAGTGCTGACCGAGCAAGGAAAGACTCTCGCGCACGAGCCGCGACGCATCGGTCGCCGGGCCATCGTGAACGACGGTCTTGTCGGGCCGCACCACGGCGGCCCAACCAACCGGTACGAGACGCGGAAGGAACACACCGTCGAGGTCCTCCCAGCTGTCATGCCGAGCGAGATGCGGCCGCTCTCCACGGTGTGCGATCTGCACAGTGCTTCCGCCGGCACGCGCGAAGGCTGCTGCCTCAGAAGAATCAAGCGAGGCTCGGGCGTCTGTGCCAAATCCAATCAGCACCAGGCCCTGCCCGAACACCTCGTCGCTCGGACGCGCCTTGCCATCCGAACCCCGTACCCGCCCCTGCCCAATGACTGCGCCGCGCACAAGCTTCGTCGGCGAGCGGCCTTTGACAAACACACCTCTTCTAGTTGTTTTTTTCGGCTGGATCTGCGATTCCTCGGGCTGCGCACGCGGCGGGAGCACCGGTGGCGACAATTGCATTAGCCCATGAGCCCACAAGCCAATGCCGCCATTGCGCGGCGTGACGAGCTTTCTCACGAACCTTGCGAGCTTTGTTATCGCCTTCTCGTGGGGCCGCCTCTCCTCGTCGTAAGTGTCGAGAATGCGTGAATCCGCTCGCCCCTGCACCACCCATGCAAGCTTCCAGCACAGATTGGCGGCATCTCGCAGTCCCGCGGCCAACCCTCGGCCGACGGATGGAGGCCCAATGTGCGCGGCATCGCCCGCGAAGAACACACGCCCCCGGCTGAATGCATTAAGGGTTCGCGTTCGGAAGCGATACACCGCCTTGCGCTCGATCATCGTGTCTTCCGGGTTGCCCGATGGAGCGGCAATCTCGCGTATGCGGACCTCGGCTTTCATGTTCTCGTGGCGCCCGTCCGGCCGCAGCATGAACTTCCAGCGCTCACGCCCGCTGCGCGCGACCATGCACCGGTTTGGCCGACGGTGATCGGAGATGAACTCGATATCTTCGGCTGGGCGCGAAAGATGCCGCGCAGCGGCAACGAGCCATTTCTCGGCAAATGTCTTACCCCAGAAGTGCGGCCCCATAGTCTGCCGAACCAGCGAATACGGCCCGTCTGCACCGACCACGTAGCGCGCCCGGACGATGTGAGGGCGGCCGCGATCAAGCTCCAGCGACGCGAGCACATGGTCGCCTTCTTCCGTGAAGCTCCCCAGTTCGACACCCGGCGCGATATGCACACAGTCGTATTTCTCGAGTCGGGCCCGCAGGCACCGCTCGAATTCGTGCTGGTACAACGTGACGGGCTTCGGATAGCCATCCAGGCGGCTCGCCGAACTGATTTGGCCGACCTGCCCCAGCATGGGCGTTCTCATCCGCACATATGGAATGGTGCTGGTCTCGAAATCGTGCTCCCCAATGCCCGCAAGCTGAAGGATGCGCAGCGCGTCGTTATCCAGCTCGATTGCCTGGCGCGCGATGGAAACCTCGGTTGACTTGTCGACAATCAATACATGCACGCCGTAGCGCGCCAGTAGATTGGCAATCGTTGCACCGACGGGTCCGCAACCCACCAGTAAGACGTCAACCACCGACGGTAATGCGCCAATCGGCGGACCAACCTGTTCATGCCGGCTCCACGGCGCGGCGCCGTCCTTTGCTGCTGTCTCCACAGTCACTCCAGATGTTGTCTGTTGTACTTGTATGTAAGGCCGGCCTTCGGGTCGCCTTTAATGACATTAAAGTCATTCCTGAGCGTTTTGTCAACCTAGACATTACGATCTATACTTAGGCATAACCAAGCTTGGATCCATCATGCCGAACACTACAAAGCGTCCTACCCGTGCGGCGCCAGTCGCCCCGGTTGCCATTCCCGAACAACGCGAGCCGCGCGGTGCGCGTCGCAAGCGCGAGACACGTGCCCGTCTGCTCGACGCCGCCCTCAGGCTGATGGCCGAAAAAGGCATGGAGGGCGTGGCGATCAATGAAATCACCGAAGCCGCTGATGTCGGCTTTGGCTCGTTCTACAACCACTTTGAATCGAAGGAGGCGATTTACGCGACGCTTGTCGACGAGGTGTTCGAGGATTTCGCTAACATGATGGATCGCCTCGCCGCTGGCCTTTCCGACCCGGCCGAGGTGATCGCTGTCGCCGTGCGTCATACGGTCCTGCGTGCGCAGCAAGACCCCGTGTGGGGACGTTTCCTGATACGTGAAGGGTTTGTTCCGACGCATGCGATGAGCCGCGGACTGGGCCAGCGGCTGCTGCGCGACATTGTGAATGGCATTGCCGCGAAGCGCTTTGCGGTCGCCGACCCGTTCATCGGATTTCTTGCGGTAGCCGGTACGGTCTTCTGTGCAATCGCCGCCGAGCTGAACTTCGTCGCACCGGGCGCGCCCGCGGCAAGCGTACTCAAGGAGCTTGGCTTTAGCGGGGAGCGCTTCCCTGAGCGTACTGCAGCAATGCTGCTGCAGACACTCGGACTCAAGCGCGCGGAGGCGGAGAAGATTGCAGCGCGTCCGCTGCCGGTCGTGGAGGAGACTGTCGACGCCGATTGAATCAAGAGGTCCGGCGCCATCGGTCTGATCGGCCTGAAGTCAGCCGGGTGCGGCCCGGCGGAGAAGCCCGCTCGGGCCGCTAGCGATTAAACTCAATCACCTGCTAAAGCCTCGACGCTAGCAATCAGCTCGCGCTTCTTGTCGGCGTGAGGCACCAATTCCTGTATCGGTTCAGCCTGCTAGAGCCGGGCATAACAACGCCGAACTTCTCGTACTCGCAGGGATGCGCGCCGGTGCAACGGCGGACTCGAACGGCGCCGCCGAAAATTCCCGGACGACTTCGCCAATTTGAGTGCCTATCCTTCTCACTGCGACTCGATGGCCGTTGACGAGCGCATCGTAGCCGGCCGATACGGGCTGGCTGACTATGCTGCGGCAGGTCAATGTTCGTGAGTCGTTCGACTTGCGTACACTCCAGGTGACGTCAAGCAGCGCGTGTGAGCCCGGCCACGATTCAAAACGCTGCACGTCGACGGAGACCTGATACGTGCGAGCGTCCTCGGCGTGACCAGGCTGGTACGTGTCGGGGCCGCCCGCCTGTCGAGTCGCGGCCGCGAGCAGCGCATTGCGGATCTCGTCTGCAAGCGGCGATGCCCAGCGCTCGTCTTCCAGAATCCTGACGCGCGCCGCATCGACCTGTACGACGAACTGGCTCCTTGCGACTGAAACCGGCACCTTCACTGTGCGCATGTCGATCCGGAAGGCCGGACTGACCGTAACGTTTGCACGCGTCGGTTCGCTGTCAGTGCCGAGGGTATAGAAGCGGGCCGGCGGGGAAGCACAGGCGCTCAGCGCGGCCAGACCCATGACGGTCGCAATACGGGCGATCGCGCGCCGCGCGCGGGATTGGATCAGTTTCACCGTTGGTCTCCTTTCTTGCCGAACAGGAGCGCCTGGGGATGACGTTCCAGATAATCGGCGAGCGCATTGAGGGATTGCAGGGTGCGTGTCATTTCCTGCATCGCATCCTGGATGTCCGACTGCAGGGGCGCGGTCTGCCGGAGCGTCGTTTCGGCGGTACTGAAGGTTTTCTGCGCGGCCGCCAGCGTGTCGCGGGCTTGTGGAACGATCTCTGTGTCCATGTGCCCGAACAGCTTGTTGGCGTTTTCAAGTGCGCCGTTAAGGTTGGCTCCGATCTTGTCGAACGGCACCTGATTCAGCTTCCTCGCAATATCGGCAATCTGCACCTGAAGTTCGTCGAGGGTGTTAGGCACAGTCGGCAGTTCAATAGGATTGCGATGAACATCGACGCTCGCCCGAGGCGCTTTCGGAAACATGTCGAGCGCCACGAATAGCTGGCCTGTCAGCAGGTTGCCGGTTCGCAACTGACCGCGCATTCCCTCCATGACGAGGTTTTCCAGCAACGCATGACCACCCTGCGAGTTCGGAGCCGGTAGCGCTTCGTTGGAGCGCCGGCTGAGCCGGTCGGGATACAGCGCCATCGATACCTTCATGCTGAAACTCTTCTCCTTTTCGTTATATTCGATACCGATGTCCGTCACCTGCCCCAGCGCGATGCCTCGAAGGTCGACGGGAGCGCCGACAGACAGGCCGCGCAGCGACTGGTTGAACCGCATCACGACATTGAGCGGCGCGCCGTCGGGCTCGCGCATCGCGTCCGACTCGTCCGATGCGAGTCGGAACGCCGCCTTGTCAGCGGCCGGTTGTCCGGCGTCCTGACCCGGCGGCGACTGGAACGCCAGGCCTCCGACGACCACCGTCGCCAGAGATTGTGTATTGAGCTTCAATCCATTCGAATCGAGACGGAGGTCAACACCGCTTGCGTGCCACCACCGTGTATTGGTGTCGACATACTGGTCAAACGGGGCATTGACGAAAACATTGACGATCACGCCGGTGCCATGCGGATCCAGCGAGAAGCCGACCACCTGGCCCACCTGGATGCGACGGTAGAAGATCGGCGCGCCGATATCGACGGAGCCCAGGGAGTCGCCCCTCAGCGTATATTGATGCCCCGGCTGCCCGGACGTGACGATCGGCGGACTTTCGAGGCCGACAAATGCGGTTTGCCTTTCCGAAGACTGCCCGACGTCGACACCGATATACGCGCCGGAGAGCAGCGTACCGAGGCCCGAGATTCCGTTAGCGCCCACGCGCGGGCGAACCACCCAGAAGCGCGTGCCGCGGCTTGCGAATTTTTCTGCCTGTTTGGTCAGCTCGATCGTGACGATGACGTGCTGCAGGTCCTTTGACAGCGCGACCGCCTGTACGGAACCGATCTCCACGTCCTTGTATTTGACCTTCGTTTTGCCGGCCTCCATACCCTCAGCGTTGCTGAACGTGACCGTCACTGTCGGTCCCTTGTCGGTGACGGATTTGACTACCAGCGCCACACCGATCAGCGCACAGATGAGCGGCACTAACCAGATGAGGGAGGGAATCCAGCGTTTCCGCGGCTTGATGTCAGGTCTGGGTGGCGTTGGAAGATGCATCGTTCGGAGAGTAGTTCGCAAATATGAGGTTATTTAGGAGTGCGGACGCTGCTAGAACGGTATTCGTTCATCGCCGTGAACCACGCGCTGGCCCGCAGCGGACGTTGTCCCAGATCAGCCGCGGATCGAATTGATGCGACGCGAGCATGGTGAGAATCACCACCGCGCCGAAAGCCAGCGCGCCCGGACCGGCAGTGACAACCGCAAACGAACCGAAATGCACCAGCGCGACCGTCAGAGCGACAACGAAGACATCGAGCATCGACCACCGGCCCACGCACTCGACGAGCCGATGCAGCCTCGCGCGTTCGAGCGGCTGCCAGTCCGGACTGCGACGGGCCGCTACGATCTGCAGCGTGAGAATGGCGAGTTTGAGCATCGGCACCACGACGCTGGCTACGAACACGACGACGGCGAGTGGCCAGTCGCCTGAAGTCCAGAAGTACGCCACGCCGCCGAGGATCGTGTCGTCCTCCGAGTGGCCGAGGGATGACGCGTGCATGATCGGCAACAGATTCGCGGGTATGTAGGCGAGCGCGGCGGCAAGAACCAGACTCGACGTGCGCGTCACGCTATCGGGATGGCGCGTGTGCAGCACCGATTCGCACCGCGAGCAGCGCTGCTCTGACGACGCCGCGATGTGCTTCTGCACCAGTCCACAGGTATGACAGGCTATGAGTCCGGCGCTGCGCGCCGTCATATGCGCCGCCGGCGCGGGCTTCAGGCCGAAGAACGTCGGGGCTCGCGGGGCGCACCTGCGCTTCACTCTGGTCCAGCGGATCTCAGCGGGTTGTCGAAACTTTATTTCGTCCCGCGTCGACCAGAGCACGCGCGGGTCGAAAGTGGCGAGAAACGCCAACATCAACGTGAGTGCACCGAATGCAAACAGTCCTGGCCCAGGGATCACCTGCGCCATGCTGACCATTTTCACGATCGTGATGACCACGCCGAGCATGAACACTTCGATCATGCCCCATGGTCGGATGAGCTGCACGACGCGAAGCATTCGATTGAAATGAGGTACTACCTTGCCAAGGCGCAGCGGAACGAGCACATAGAGAAGGGCGAGGAGTTCGATCAGCGGAAACAGGATCGCCGAGCAAAAGACCATCGTTGCGACGATGCGCATGTGGCCCGTCCACAACGAGCGCACCGCGCCGAATAGCGTCGCCTCCGACGTCATACCGTTGGTCTGCAGTTGTATAACCGGGAAAGCCTGCGCAATACAGAATGTGATCAAAGCTGCAACGGTGAGCGCACCAATCCGGTCGAGGGGCACGCTCGCTCCCTGCGTTCCTTCCAGGCCCGCACGGCAGCGCGAGCAGCTCGCAGTCTGCCCGCCCCGCAGCAGAGGCTTGCGAAACAGCAGATCGCACTCATGACAGGCGATCAGTTTCTTATATTCCATACAGGGAACTGGACAACCTGAAGTTCTGGCGCGTTCGATGCACGTGAAGTCCGGCTTGACCTTCCCGTGCGTGGGCGCATTCTGATTTCGGATAGAAAACGACTGCTCCGATACCCGCCGGTACAGTCGAGCAAGAGCGACCTGATCGGCAGGTCGCTCTTCCCGTCTTCATCGACACGCGATCATTGCGACGACGCTGTTTGCGGCTGGCCCGGCGGCAGTTCGCCCATCGCCTGGAACAGTGCGACGGTATCGTTCATGCGCTGGCTTGCCGCGCGCACGGCGCCGATCCGTGCGTTGAGAAAGCGCTGCTCGCTGGCATGCTCCGCCGTTGACGGCAGCGAACCCATGCGATGGCGCGACGCCGTATCATCGAATGCCGCCCTCGCGGCCTCCGCCGCCGCTTCCGTCGACGCGAGTGTCTGTGCGTCGTTATCCAGCGCGGCAAGCGAATCCGCGACATTCCGGAACGCCGACAGCACGGTGGACTTGTAGTTCAGCACCGCCGCATCGTAAGCATCGATCGACGCCTTGCGGTGCGCGAACAGCGCGCCGCCATGGAAGATCGGCTGCGACAGGCTTGCACCGATGGCCCAGAGTCCGCCCGCTCCTGAGAGCACCGCGGGCCAGCTAAAGCCGCCGCGGCCCATCGAGGCCGTCAGCGACAGGCTCGGAAAGAGCTGCGCGGTCGCAGCGCCGACATCGGCCGCAGCGGCCTTCACGGCGGCGTCGGCTGCCTGTACGTCGGGACGCGAACGCAGCAGGTCCGACGGCACCACGACAGGCACGTGTTCGGGCAACACCAGGCTGTCGAGATCGGGAACGGCCGGGGCGTTGTCCGGCGTGCGGCCCATCAGCACCGCGAGCGCATGGATGGCTGTGGCGCGCTGCTGGCGTAATGCAGG
>NZ_VZQN01000044.1:0-67974 GCF_014397645.1 Paraburkholderia sp. 31.1 | reverse complement strand
CATTGGATTGCTGACAGAGCCAGTTAGTGCTTCGTCGTGGTCGTGCCAGGAGTCGCAAGTCTGTCCTGAACGCTTTGCGCCGCATCGGCCAGCAGGTCCGCCGCATCGCGGGGAGTAAGACGACGGTCCGGAATACCCTTGGCGTCGAGCGCCAGAACCGTGAACAGTTCATGATCGCAATTGTTCATGCGCCTGTAGTCCTCGCCGATATGAATCATGACCTCAAGCAGATTCCGCTGGTCGTGTCTTTCCTCAGGCGTTAAAGGATTCCTGAACAATGAAGTCGCAAGCGTAATCAGGTGTTGAAGTTGCTGTCCCTGCCTTTCACAAAGATGGAAGGCAGCCAGCGCGAGACGTTCATACTGAAGCGCATCTACGGGGGGCGGGAAGAAGGCTGTTGCCTGGTAGCTTTGGTCATACGCGGACCGGGTTATGGGCTCGTTGGATCGAACGACACGTTTGGGTTCGCGTCGGCTTACGGGTTCAATAGCCACGGCGGCACTGCGACGGCATTCGGAAACAGTTATTCGATTGGCGACAAGTTCGTCAAGGCGCTGCTCTCGTCCAGCGACGGTCACGGGCTGCGATGCGACCTTCGCGGCCAGGGAGCCAGTGGTGGCGGCATATGCGTAGACGACGGCGGCAAAGTGTACGACGTCATCCTCGTGCGGAAATAGGCACCAACTTACCATTCGCGCGGCATGGCGTCCTTGCTGAATGCGATTGACGCCAGCGAGCAAGATGTCGTTGCTACTCAATCGTGTCAACTTGGATATCGAGATTCAATATCTCAGCATCGAGATCGACAGGGTGTTCGAGACGGCGATACAAACCGAGATTTGGGCCACTGTACGGGCCGTACAGTACGGACACCGTTAGGCCAGGAGTGGACGCCAGTATGCAGTGCTACAAAGCTGCCGTTCGAGCTTTCTCGGGTGATGCTGATGCCGCTGATGTCTGAGTATTATGTTTGGGCGTCGACATGAAACTTCTTGATGCTATCTACGACAGTCCCGTCAAGCTGCTCCAGAAGGCGACACGCGACGGCGAGGCCTTAATTCGAGCGCTAAGCGTTTGCGATGAATCGGCGGTTCGCGACTCGCTGTTCAATTTTGCAATCAGCGCCTACCACTGAGCGCCAGAATCTAACGGATGTGCCACAAAGGCTGCCGCAACCAGTCTTTGACTCGCGCCGCCATATTTTAGTCAGAAAATCCCTCAACTGTTTTTTAGTCATTGGAATCGCTCTCCCTTGCAACACAGGCCTGAGAAAGAATGAAAAAGTCCGTAACTTTAGTAATTTGAAGGAAGTCTGCTACGCTGCGCGCTTCACCACCCTCGCATTGAAACGATGGAAAGCCCTTTCAACGATCGCGGCGTGTCGGTCACGCGCAACGCCCTCTCATCCGCAGGTCAGGTCTTCCCGCTGCGCGATATCGTCGACGTGCAGGTCGTGACCGTGCAGAAGAACAAGGTCGTGCCGCTCGTGATCTCGGTGGCCGGGCTGATCGGCGCAATCGTCGGGGGCGTGCTGCACTCGGCGTCGGGACTCGTATGCGGGGTGATGCTGATCGTGGTCGGTTGGCTTACCTGGGTCACCCAGGACATCACGCATCGGCTGATGGTCAAGACGGCCGACGGCGAGCGCGAAGCGCTGATGAGCACGGATCGCGAGTTCGTCGAACGCGTCGGCGAGGCAGTGCATCGGGCGAAGGCCGCGGCTGCCGCGCCGAAGGCTTGACGCGGGGCGACGATCGAACATGACGAAGCCGTGCGCGACGGATCAGCACCAGCCTCGCACGGCTTTCGATCTGCTTGCCCGCAAGCAACGACTACGTTGCCGTCGTCTCGCGCTCAGTCGAGACTGAGCGGACTCACGCGCCAGATATTGCGCGCATACTCGCCGATCGTTCGATCCGACGAGAACTGCCCCATCCCCGCGACGTTCTCGATCGCGCTTTCGGCCCACGCGTGCTTGTCGACGAAACGCGCATCCACTTCGTTCTGCGCCTTCGCGAACGCGTCGAAATCGGCGAGCACCATATAGTGATCGCCCCAGTCGACCAGCGTGTGAAAGATATCCGAGAAGCGCAGCGGATCGTCCGGCGAAAAGAAGCCCGTGCGAATCTGATCGAGCGCGGTGCGTAGTGCTTCGTTTTCCTCGTAAATCCGCCGCGGCCGATAGCCGCTTGCGCGCAGGTCGTCCACCTCGTCGGCAGAGTGACCGAAGATGAAGATGTTCTCGCGCCCCACTGCGTCGCAGATCTCGATGTTCGCGCCGTCCATCGTGCCGATCGTCAATGCGCCATTGAGCGCGAGCTTCATGTTGCCGGTGCCCGACGCCTCGGTGCCGGCCATCGAGATCTGCTCCGACAGATCGGCCGCCGGAATGATCAGCTCGGCCACGCTGACGCCGTAGTTCGGCACGAACACGACCTTCAGCCTGTCGCCGATCAGCGGATCATGATTGACCTTCTCGCTGACGTCGCCGATCAGCTTGATGATCGTCTTGGCCATCCGGTATGCGGACGCGGCTTTGCCCGCGAACAGCACGACGCGCGGCACCCAGTCGCGCTCCGGATTCGCGCGAATCTCGTTGTAGCGTACGATCACGTGCAGCAAGTTCAGCAACTGGCGCTTGTATTCGTGAATGCGCTTGACCTGCAGATCGAACAGCGCGTCCGGATCGAAGTGCAGCTTCGTGTGATGCGCGAGCCGGTGCACGAGCCGCAGCTTGCTCTGTCGTTTGGCCTCGCGGAACGCTTCGACGAACTCGTCGTCCTTGCGCAGATTACGCAGCTGCTCAAGCTCGAACAGATTGCTGCGCCAGTGTGTGCCGATGCGCGCGTCGATCAGCGACGACAGCGACGGACTCGCCTGCGCGAGCCAGCGGCGCGGCGTGATGCCGTTGGTCACGTTGGTGAAGCGGTCCGGATAGATGCGCGCGAAGTCGGCGAAGATGTCGCGCGTCATCAGCTGCGAATGCAGCTTCGACACGCCGTTCACCTTGTGACTCGCGACGATCGCCAGATACGCCATGCGCACGCGCCGCTGCCCATATTCATCGACGAGCGAAATGCGGCGGATCATCTCGGCGTCGTGGCCCGAGTGCTCGCTGACGTGCTTCAGAAACTGTGCGTTGATTTCGAAGATGATCTCGAGATGCCGCGGCAGCAGGCGTGACAACATTTCGACATCCCATGTTTCGAGCGCCTCGGGCATCAGCGTGTGATTCGTGTACGAGAAGATCTGCGTCAAGTGTTTCCACGCCTTGTCCCACGGCACATGATGCTCGTCGACGAGCAGGCGCATCAGCTCGGGAATCGCGAGCACCGGGTGCGTGTCGTTCAGATGCACCGCGACCTTCTCCGAGAAGCGTCCGAACGTGCTGTGCGTGCGCTGATAGCGGCGGATCAGATCCTGCATCGTCGCCGACACGAAGAAGTACTCCTGGCGCAGCCGCAACTCGCGGCCCGCCGGCGTCGAATCGTCCGGATAGAGCAGCCGCGACACGTTCTCCGACATGTTCTTGGTATCGACCGCGTTGCGGTAGTCGCCACGATTGAATGCGCCGAGGTCGAGTTCCTCGGTCGCGCGCGCGGACCATAGGCGCAGCGTGTTGGTCGCGTCGGTCGCGTAGCCGGGGATCACGGTGTCGTAGGCGGTCGCGTTCACATGCTCGGTGTCGATCCATTCGGTCTTGTCGCCACGCTGCACGGTGCGGCCGCCGAAGTGCACCATGTACTTGATTTCGGGTCGCGGAAATTCCCATGGATTGCCGGCGCGCAGCCAATAGTCGGGCGCCTCGACCTGCTCGCCGTTGACGATTTCCTGACGGAACATGCCGTACTGGTAACGGATGCCGTAGCCGAAGCCCGGAATGCCGAGCGTCGCCATCGAGTCGAGAAAGCACGCCGCGAGCCGGCCGAGGCCGCCGTTGCCGAGCGCTGCGTCGGGTTCGAGATCGATCAGCGCGTCCATGTCGACGCCGAGGCTCGCGAGCGCCTCCTTCATCTGATCGTGAATGCCGAGCGCGAGTAGCGCGTTGGTAAAGGTCCTGCCGATCAGAAACTCCATCGACAGGTAGTAGACCCGCTTCACGTCCTGCTCGTATTGCAGGCGCGTGGTCTTCATCCAGCGTGCGACGAGCCGGTCGCGCACGGCCAGCGCGGCCGCGTGCAGCCAGTCGTGCGGGTGAGCGGTGACGGCGTCCTTGCCGACGCCGTACATCATGCGATTCGAAATTGAGCGCCGTAGCGCGTCGACGGTACTGTTGAGCTGGTCGAATTCCAGATCGACGGCTGTCATCGAAGCCTCCGGGAAGGTCGACATGGCAAACGCGAACCGCACGGGAGACGGACGGGAGGCGCGTGCCTGTCGGAGCGGTTTAAAAAAATAGAGTAGGACATTTTAGGGATCGCGCACACTGGCGCGCGAGCGGACGGTGATGGATACGGCGTGCCCGGCGAGCTCGCCCGCTGCCGCGCGACCGAGCCGCGGCGGGCGCCCGGACACGGTGCAAAGCCGCGTGGCAGCGGCACTCGGGGTGGGCATCGGCGCGCATGAGTCGGGTGACGAAAGCGGGTTGGGAAGGCAAACGCCCGAAGCATCTGCGAGCCGCACATCGATTATTTTTCCGATGCGTGACGAGCGGATGAAGCTCCGAATAGCCTGATTTTGTGATCGAATCGGGCGGCCCGTTCTGCCGGGCGGTTCTGTCGTCTGCGGGTTGGATTTGACATGGGGCGTGTACCGATTCGGAGATGGCGGCGGGATTGGCGGTTAGTTGCGTTTCATTGAGATCAAAGCGCCTCATCTTCAAGCCGCCTCCCGGTCCCTGCCCGCCTCCCTGCACCATCGTGCCGTCTCTGCAACAATCGCGACGTTGCGCCGCACAAGCCGCCACGCTGATCCCCCGTGGACCGACAGCGCGCGCCTCACCCACGACGAAACCGCCGCCCGAGCGCGTCGCCTCTCCGGAAGCGACCGACACCGGCATGCCCAACCCCGCGAGCCACACCTTGTCCGATAAGCTCAGCCCCGCCGTCGGCGTCCCCACGCCGACTCTCCCCGCCGACGGCCCGATGTCGGCCGCCAACCGCCGCGCGATGGCCGCGATCATGCTCGCCGTCGCGCTCGCCACGCTGGATACCGCGATCGCCAACACCGCGCTGCCCGCGATCGCCGGCGACCTGCACGCGGCGCCGGCCGCCTCGGTCTGGATCATCAACGCATATCAGCTCGCGATGGTCGCGACGCTGCTGCCGCTCGCCGCGCTCGGCGATATCGTCGGACATCGGCGCATCTATATCGGCGGCATCGCGCTGTTCACGCTGAGCTCGCTCGGCTGCGCGATGGCGCCGACGCTGCCGCTGCTCGCCGCCGCGCGCATCGTGCAGGGCTTGGGCGCCAGCGCGATCATGAGCGTCAACACCGCGCTGATCCGCTATCTGTACCCGCCGCATCGGCTCGGTCGCGGGCTTGGCACCAATGCGCTGATCGTCGGCGTGTCGTTCGCGGTCGGGCCGACGGTGGCGTCGTTGATTCTGTCGGTCGCGACGTGGCCGTGGCTGTTCGCGGTCAACGTGCCGCTCGGTGTACTCGCGCTGAGCTTCGCGATGCCGGCGCTGCCGCATACCGCGCAGAGCCGGCACCCGCTCGATCCGGTGGCGGCGCTGCTCAACGTGGTCACGTTCGCCGCGCTGATCTTCGCGCTCGGCGAGGCGGCGCAACGCGCGTCGCTGCAGATCGTGCTCAGCGCCGCGGTGCTCGCCGGCGTGTTCGGGCTGCTGCTGATCCGCCGCGAGGCCGGCCACCCCGCGCCCATGCTGCCTGTCGATCTGTTCAAGCGGCCGGTGTTCGCGCTGTCGGCGTTGACGGCCGTGTGCTCGTTCGCCGCGCAGGGCCTCGCGTTCGTGTCGCTGCCGTTCTATTTCGAGGACGTGCTGCTGCGCAGCCAGGTCGAAACCGGCTTCCTGATGACGCCGTGGCCCGTCGTGGTCGCGCTCGCCGCGCCGCTCGCGGGCGGCCTGTCGGACCGCTACCCGCCGGGGCTGCTCGGCGCGATCGGGCTCGCGGTGCTGTCGGCGGGGATGGCCTCGCTGGCGATGCTGCCCGCCCATCCGCACGTGCTCGACATCGGCATCCGTATGGCGATCTGCGGCGCGGGTTTCGGCTTTTTCCAGTCGCCGAACCTGAAGGCGCTGATGGCGAGCGCGCCGCCGGAGCGTAGCGGCGGCGCGAGCGGCATCGTGGCGACCGCGCGGCTGCTCGGACAGGCGACCGGCGCGGCGCTGGTCGCGCTATGCTTCGGCATTGCCGGCCGCCAGCACGGGCCGACGCTCGCGCTCGGCCTCGGCGCGTTCTTCGCCGGCGCGGCGAGCCTGGCGAGCGGCTTGCGGCTGCTCGCGCCGTCGCATCGCGCGGGCGTGCAGGCGAAGGCGGCGGTCAAGTGAGATATGCGCCGGACGGCGCGTGAGGCGGGGATGAAGCCTGAATGAAGCGCGCCTCGAACGAGCGCGCACGAGTTGGAGCCAGTGCGGGAAGACGAGGCGGCAACCACGCGAGCCGCCTCGCTTGCGACCCATGCGGCGCGATCAACGTGCCGCGAAATACCCCTTCACCGCGGCAACGAACGTGTCGATATCGTCGCGCGACACATCCATGTGCGTGACGAAGCGCGACGCATACAGCATCTGCGTGAGGATGCCGCGCTCCTTGAGCCACGCCTCGAGCGGCGCGCAATGCTGCTGCGGAAACTGCGCGAACACCATGTTCGTCGCGACCGACTGCACCTTCACCTGCTCGATCGTCTCCAGCCCCGCCGCCAGATGCGCGGCATTTGCGTGGTCGTCGGCGAGCCGCTCGACGTTGTGATCGAGCGCGTACAGGCACGCCGCCGCGAGCACGCCAGCCTGGCGCATGCCGCCGCCGAGCACCTTGCGCCAGCGATGCGCGACGTCGATCAGCGCGCGGCTGCCGACCAGCACCGAGCCGACCGGCGCGCCCAGTCCCTTCGAAAAACAGATCGACACCGAATCGAACGGCTCGGCCAGCGCCGCGACCGGCTTGCCCGCCGCGACCGCCGCGTTGAACACGCGCGCGCCGTCGAGGTGGGTCGCGAGGCCGCGCTCGCGCGCGAGCCGCGTCGCGTCGGCGACGTACTGCGCCGGCAGCACCTTGCCGCCGATCGTGTTTTCCAACGCGAGCAGCCGCGTGCGCGCGAAGTGATCGTCGATCGGCTTGATTGCGGCGGCGATCTTGTCGAGCGGGATCGAGCCGTCGGCGGCGTTTTCGAGCGGTTGGGGCTGGATGCTGCCGAGCACGGCCGCGCCGCCGCCCTCGTATTTGTAGGTGTGCGCGAGCTGGCCGACGATGTATTCGTCGCCGCGCGCGCAGTGCGCCATCAACGCGGCGAGGTTGCTTTGTGTGCCGCTCGGGAAGAACAGCCCCGCTTCCTTGCCGGTGCGCTCGGCCAGCGTGGCCTGCAGACGCAGGACGGTGGGGTCGTCGCCCCAGACGTCGTCGCCGACTTCGGCCACCGACATCGCCGCGAGCATCGGCGGAGTCGGACGGGTGACGGTATCGCTGCGCAAATCGATCATTGTGTGTCCCTGTGCGTCCATGAATGACAGCCTACGGCAACCGGCCGCCCGTGCATTCCGGAAGGAACGCGCGCGCCGGCAAACGAGCCATACAGTGTATTCAATTCAGACGACGCTGAAAATCGACGCATCCCCGAGAAGCGCGCCGATCCGGCTGCGATGAGCCAACAGTCGCGACGGGGACGCTCAGCCGCCAGGCTTCGGCAACCACTGGAGCGGATCGACCGGCTGGCCGTTCTCGCGCACTTCGAACTGGATCGACGCGACGCCGCGGCTATCGACACCGACCTCGCCGATCGTCTGCCCTTGCGCCACCGCATCGCCTTCCTTGACGAGTAGCTGGCTGTTCTGGCCGTACGCGGTGATCAGCGAATCGTTGTGCTTGATGATGATGAGCGGGCCGTAGGCTTCGATGCCGGTGCCCGCGTACACCACGCGGCCGGTCGCCGCGGCCTTGACCGGATCACCGGGTTGGCCGCCGATCACGATGCCGTTGGATTTGCCCGGCGCGAACGCGCGCAGGATCGGTCCGCGCAATGGCCATTGCAGCACGCCCTGCTGCGGCACGGCGGCAGGGGCCGGCGCACCGGGTACGGCGCCCGGCGGCACGTTCGCCGTCGCGCCCGGCGCGGCTGGCGCACCCGGCGCCACCGCGACCGGCGGCGTGACCACGCTGCCCGAGGCCATCGGCGGTGAAACGCGCAGCACCTGGCCGGGCGCGACCGCCGCGTTGACCGGCAAGCCGTTCCAGGCCGCGATTTCCTGCGGCCTTCGTCCATAGGCCGAAGCGATGCCGGACAGCGTATCGCCCGGATTGACGCGATAGTAGCCGGCGGGCACCGGGACGGTCGCGAGGCTGGTCGTGCTCGACGGCGCGTTGCTGTAGAACGGCGTGCTTTCCCACGGCATCGTCGTGCAGCCGGCGATCGCCACGCCGAGCGCCGCCGCCATCAGCAGGCGGATCGCCGTCGGTTGCCATTGTTGTGTCATCTGCTTTTCCTCGACCTGTGTCTCAATCCAATTCAATCGACGCCGCAGCAATTGCCGTGCCGTCACGCTTGCACACGGTCGCGGTTGTCCGCTGCCGCCTGGATATCGTGCGCGACCGCCACACGCGCGCCGTCAAACTGCCGTGATCTTCAGACGCTGCCCTGCTTTTCGACGACGAGCACGCGTGCCGCGCCCAGCGGATGCGCGACATGCTCGGTGCCGACCGACGCATGGAACACGTCGCCGGTTTCGAGCACTGTCGTGCGTTCGACGCCGTCTTCGCGATAGCGCATTTCGACGCGGCCGTCGAGCACGGCGAATACCTCCTCGCCGTCGTTCACGTGCCACTTGTACGGCTGGTCGGTCCAATGCAGACGCGTGGTGACGCCGTTCATGTTCGCGATGTCGAGCGCGCCCCAGGCACGCGACGCGGTGAAGCTTCTGCTGCGGATGATCTTCATGGTCGATGAGCAATTGGCAAGCGCGCAAGCCCGGCGGGCGGCGCCGTGCGACCACGGCGTCGGCGCTCGCGCGGCTGGCCCTATTATAGGTCGCGTGGCCCGCGCGTCTGGGCGAGCAAGCCGCCACGGTCGTTCCGTCCGATCATTGCAGGCGATCGACCATCGCCTATACTCAGTCAAGCCGCGCGGAGCAGCTCACGACAACGTTGGGATTCTGGGAGGAATCGAGGATGAACAAAGCCACCTTTCTGGCCGTGCAACTCAACGTCGACGATGTGGCGGCGTCTGCCGGCCTCGTCGAACTGCTGAACACGCATCTGATCTTCGCCGCCGAAGTTGCCGAGGCCGCCGATGCGCTCGTGCAACTGGCGAGCATCGCGAGACTGTCGAGCGGGGTCGAGGCGAGCGTCGAGCTGCCGGCGTTGGCGCTCGAACGGCTGCGCGAGGCGCTCGACAACCTGAGCGACTACGACGAATCGTGGCTGCTCGCGCTGGAGCCGAGCCGCGCGCTGTTCGATGACATCGGCCGGCGGCAGCGAACGCTGCATTGACGGGAACGTCGCAGCACGGCGCCGTAAACGACAAAACGCCATCCGATCGAACTGGATGGCGTTTTTTCTTGCCCGCCGCGTTCGCGCTATTCCACGAAGCGGCGTCTACAGCGCACTACAACTACCCACTACATCTGCGGACTTCTACTGCGATTAGTTGCCGAAGTACACCGAGTCACGGTTGGCCTTCGCCGGAATGACAGCGTGGCCAGCTTGCGACGTGCCGGCGGCCGGAGCGCCGTAGCCGCTGGTGTCTGCGGGGTTGGCCGCGATCGCCGTGCCGCGTTGCGCATCGACGCGTGCTTGCGCTGCCTGGATGTCGGCCGGGTAGTTCACGTCGCTGGCGCTCGGGTTGTAGCCGGCCTTTTCGAGTTGAATCAGTTCAGCGCGAACCAGAGCACGGGTCACCGGCTGACTCGCTTGAGCGAACGACGCGACCGGAACAACGAGGGCGGCGGCGATAGCAACAGCGGAAATCAGGGTCTTCATGATTAACCTCCAAAGGACTTGTTGTGTGGTGCGCTTCGGGTTTCTGCTTATTCCTCAGCGATTGAAAACAAGTTTAGAGGTGTCTCGATCTAGGGTAAACCCTTAAACCAGTGAAATTCTATTACTGCCGTCGCAATAATCATTTGGCATTCTTCAAGTCCGCGTTTAACCCGCGAGACATTTGGTAATAATGCGGCGTTTCCTTGCCGATCCGAACGGAGCAACGGCCCGGCGCGCCCTGTCACCATGGCGCGCCGGGCCGTTTTTTCAACCGCTCAGCTCCACTGCGCGTGGAAGCTGCCCGGCTTGTCGATGCGTTCGAACGTATGCGCGCCGAAGAAGTCGCGCTGCGCTTGCACGAGGTTCGCGGGCAGACGCTCCGAGCGGTAGGCGTCGAAATACGCGATCGCCGACGCGAATGCCGGCACCGGCACACCCGCGTTGACCGCGGCCACCACGACTTCGCGCAGCGCCGCCTGGTAGTTCTTCGCGATGTCGCGGAAGTACGGGTCGAGCAGCAGGTTCGCGAGCGCCCTGTCCTTCGAATAGGCGTCGGTGATCTTCTGCAGGAAGCGCGCGCGGATGATGCAGCCCGCGCGGAAAATCTTCGCGATCGTTCCGTAGTCGAGATCCCAGTTGTACTCTTCCGACGCGGCGCGCAACTGCGCGAAGCCCTGCGCGTACGAGATCACCTTGCTGAAGTACAACGCGCGGCGCACCGATTCGATGAACGCGTCCTTCGCGCCTTCGAGCGGCCTCGCCTGCGGACCTTCCAGCACCTTGCTCGCGGCCACGCGCTGCGTCTTCAGCGACGACAGCACGCGCGCGAACACCGCCTCGGTGATCAGCGGCAACGGCGCGCCGAGGTCGAGCGCGTTCTGGCTGGTCCACTTGCCGGTGCCCTTCTGCGCGGCACGGTCGAGAATCACGTCGACGAGGTCCTTGCCGGTTTCGTCGTCCTTCTTGCCGAAGATCTTCGACGTGATTTCGATCAGATAGCTGTCGAGCTCGCCCTGGTTCCACTCGGTGTAGACCTTGCCGAGTTCCTCGTTCGACAATCCGACGACCTGCTTCAACACCGCGTAGCTTTCGGCGATCAGCTGCATGTCGCCGTACTCGATGCCGTTGTGCACCATCTTCACGAAGTGGCCCGCGCCGTCCGGTCCCATGTACGCGACGCAGGGCTCGCCGTCCGGCGCCTTCGCGGCGATCTCGGTGAGGATCGGCGCGACGAGGTCGTACGCGTCGCGCGGGCCGCCCGGCATGATCGACGGGCCTTTCAGCGCGCCTTCCTCGCCGCCCGAGACGCCGGTGCCGATGAAATGCAGACCCGCCTTCGCGAGTTCCTGGTTGCGGCGGATCGTGTCGGTGAAAGGCGTGTTGCCGCCGTCGATCAGGATGTCACCTTTTTCGAGCAGCGGCTTGAGCGAGGCAATGGTCGCGTCGGTCGGCTCGCCGGCCTTGACCATCATCAGAATGCGGCGCGGCTTTTCGAGCGAGTCGACGAACTCTTCCAGCGTGAAAGCCGGCACCAGTTTGCGGTCCGGAAATTCGGCGATGAGTTCGTCGGTTTTCGCGCGGCTACGGTTGTAGACCGACACCGCGTGGCCGCGGCTCTCGATGTTGAGCGCCAGATTGCGGCCCATGACCGCCAGCCCCACCACGCCGATTGCCTGTTTGCCCATTTGAATTCTCCAGAGTCCAAAAAAATGTCGTGGCGCCGCGCCATGAGAACGGCGGCGCGGCGTCGAGGGTGAAAGGATAAAAGAAATGCGCGCTTGCCGCTTGGGAGGGGGCAAGCCGCCAGTTGCTCGTGCTCCTGTCGTGCTCATGTTTGCGCGTGACGACAGGTATTGTGCGCGCGTCGGCGTTTGCGCGGCGGGTTCGGTTTGGGATCGCACCGAGGTTTGGCGCAAGGCGTGGACGAATGCGCGGCCCGTCGGTGCCCCCGCTACCCTGCCCGCTTCGTGAACACCAGGCTGAAGTTGTTCGCGGGCATCGCGACCACCCGTTCGCAGGTGAGCCCCGCCGTGTCGCCGAGCGCGACGACCGCTTCCATATCGCGCACGCCCCATTCGGGATCGCGGCTCTTCAACCATTGATCGAACGCTTCGTTGCTCGGCGCCGTGTGCGCGCCGCCGCGCCGGTAAGGACCGTATAGATAGAGCACGCCGCCGTCGACGAGGCGCCGCCCCGCGCCGTCGAAAAGTGCCTGCGCCGCGCTCCACGGCGAGATGTGGATCATGTTGATGCAGACGACGGCGTCGAGCGCATCGACGCCCCAGTCCGGCTGATGCACGTCGAGCGCGAGCGGCGCGCGCAGGTTCGCGAGCCCCGCGTGCGCGGTCCACGCGGCAATCGACTCGCGCGCCTGCGCATCGGCATCGCTCGGCTGCCAGTCGAGACCGGGCAGCGCGCCGGCGAAGCAGATCGCGTGCTCACCGGTGCCGCTCGCGATTTCGAGCACGCGGCCGCTCGCCGGCAGCGCCTCGCGCAGCACGGCAAGGATCGGTTCGCGATTGCGTTCGGCGGATGGCGAATGTTGCCGGGAGTCGGTCATGGTCGGCTCTGGTGTTCCTCAGGTTTTGACGGTGATCCACGGGATCTACTCATTCTCAATCGCCAGCCAGCAGACCGGCGAGCGCGCACAAGGTATCGCCGCACGGCGCGGCCACCTTCAGCGACAGCAGCGGATCGGCGCGCGTGCGGCCGAGGTTGATCGCCGCGATCGGCTTGCCCTGGCGCTGCGCCCACACGCAGAAGCGGTAGCCGGAATACACCATCAGCGACGAGCCGGCCACGAGCACGGCGTCGGCCGCATCGAGCGCATGCGACGCCGCTTCGACGCGCGCCTTCGGCACGTTCTCGCCGAAGAACACCACCGACGGCTTCAGCAACCCGCCGCAGTTCGCGCATGCCGGCACGCGAAAACCGCCGGGATCGTGCCACTCGAGATGCGCGTCGCCATCGGCGGCGGCTTCGGCCGTGACGTCGAGCAGAGCGGGGTTGCCGGCTTCGAGCGTCTGCTGGATCGCCGCGCGCGAGTGCTGCATGCCGCAGTCGAGACAACTGACGCCGTCGATGCCGCCATGCAGCTCGATCACGTCGCGGCTGCCCGCGCGCTGATGCAAGCCGTCGACGTTCTGCGTGACCAGCGTCGGCACGTGACCGGCCGCTTCGAGCCGCGCGAGCGCGACATGCGCGGCATTCGGCTGCGCGCGCGCGACGAGCGGCCAGCCGACCATGCTGCGCGCCCAGTAGCGCTGACGCATCGCCGGCGTGCCAAGGAACTCCTGCAGCGTGATCGGCGGCGAGCGCTTCCATGCGCCGTTGTCGTCCCGGTAGCCGGGGATGCCGGAGTCAGTGCTGATGCCCGCGCCGGTCAGCACGAACAGGCGCGGATGACGCTGCACGAAGCGATGCAGATCGTCGAGCGTGTGCGGATCGGTGAGAGATTCGGTCGGCGTGAGCTGAAGGTCGGTCATAACGGGGACGGTGGACGATCGTGCGCGAATTCGTGCGCGAATCAGCGGCGAGGGCTCGGTTTGCCGCGCGTGGGTGTCGAGCGACGCGCGTCGGCTTGCGGTTTCGACTTCGCGCCCTGCGTGTCCGGTCGCCGCGCTGGCCGCGCCTTCTGCGCCCGCCGCTTGTGCCACGCAGCCAGCGCGAGCTCGTAGCGCTCCAGCGCTTCATCGTAGAGATCGAACACACACTGCGTGCAGCCGCTATGACAGCAGTCGTCGAGATCGGGCCGCACGGGCGGCTGGGGCGGCGGGTCGTCGCTGGGTGTGGCGCGGGGCACGGCGGCTTGCTTTGCGTGGAAAGACGGCGGAGCGCCCAGTATAAGTTGAACGCGCGCGCCCCGCTCCCCGCCCCGGCGTTGTGAGCCGGTGCTGCGCGCCGCTCAGCCGCGCCCGACGAACGGCATCTTGCTCGCCATGATCGTCATGAACTGCACGTTCGCCGACAGCGGCAGGCTCGCCATGTGCAGCACCGCGTCGGCGACGTGCTGCACGTCCATCAGCGGCTCGACCGCGATCTCGCCGTTCGCTTGCGGCACGCCGCGCGCCATTCGCGCGGCCATCTCGGTCCCCGCGTTGCCGATGTCGATCTGCCCGCACACGATGTCGTATTTGCGGCCGTCGAGCGACACCGCTTTCGTGAGTCCGGTAATCGCGTGTTTGGTCGCCGTGTACGCGGCGCTGTTCGGACGCGGCGCATGCGCGGAGATCGAGCCGTTGTTGATGATGCGGCCGCCGCGCGGGTTCTGCGTCTTCATCAGGCCGAACGCCGCGCGCGTGCACAGGAACACGCCGTTCAGATTGGTATCGACGATGGAACGCCATTCGTCGATGCTCACTTCGTCGAGATCGACGGGCGAGCCGTTGCGTCCCGCGTTGTTGAACAGCAGGTCGAGCCGGCCGAAGCGCGCGCGGATCGTGTCGAAAAGCGCGGCGACGCTGTCGGCGTCGGTCACGTCGCACGCAACCGCGAGCGCGTCGCCGCGCAGCGCCCGCGCTTGCTGCGCGACCGCATCGAGCGCGGCCTGGCGGCGGCCGGCGAGCACCACGCTATAGCCGTGCTGCGCGAGCGTCAGTGCGCACGCGCGGCCGATGCCGCTGCCCGCGCCCGTCACCAGCGCCACTTTTCCGTTTCCTGTTTCCGACATCACGCATCTCCTGTTGTATTGGGTAGCGACGCGAGCTTGTTGCGGCGATCGGCGCCGATCGCCATCGACACGCGCGACTCTTTTCGCCCCGCACCATACAACAGCGAATCGGCGATCGCAAACCGCGCGACGTCTTTCAGCGCGCTTTCACCGGCGTATGTGGCCGCCGAACGCGGCTCGTCGACGAGCGCAACAGTGGTATCGTTCGCGGCTGCGCATCGCGCAAGATTCACGGCCTTCCCGGGACGGAGGAAGGCGTACTGGAAGCACGTTCGATGAATGAATGCCCGAACCCGCCGCGCCGCTGGCCGCGTAGCCGCAACTCCGCACTGCTGAACGGCACGATCGGCTGGCACGTGATCGTGCTGATCGGCGTGGCTGTCGCACCGGCCGCGTGGCCATGGTGGCTCGCCGCGATCGTCGCGAATCACGCGCTGTTCACGATCGCCGGACTATTGCCGCGCACCACCCTGCTCGGGCCCAACTGGACCCGCCTGCCCGCGAACCCGCGCAACGCGGATGCAATCGCGCTGACCATCGACGACGGTCCCGATCCCCTCGTCACGCCGCAAGTGCTCGATCTGCTCGACGCGTTCGACGTGCGCGCGACGTTCTTCTGCATCGGCGCGAAGGTGGAGCGTTATCCGCAACTCGCGCGCGAGATCGTCGCGCGTGGGCATGGGCTCGAAAATCACTCGCAGGTGCACGTGCATACGTTTTCGGTCACGTTTCCGCGCGCGTTGACGCGCGAGATCGCCGCCGCGCAACGCACGCTCGAAACCGTCAGCGGCGCGCGGCCGATATTTTTCCGCGCGCCCGCCGGCCTGCGCAACCTCTTCCTGGAGCCGGTGCTGCGCAAGCTCGATCTGCGTCTCGCGGCCTGGACACGGCGCGGCTACGATACGCGCGAGCGTGACCCTCACGTGGTTGCGCGGCGGCTGCTCGATGGTCTCGCCGCGCGCGACATCCTGTTGCTGCACGATGGCAACGCCGCGCTGACGATCGAAGGCCAGCCGCTGATTCTCGCGGTGCTGCCGAGCGTGATCGAAGCGGCACGCGAGCGCCATCGGCGTTTCGTCACGCTGCGCGAAGCGCGCGCCGATGCGTGACGGTGCGCATGAAATGACACCACGCGCACGCAGCGCTACACACGGAAATCCGCCGCCATGTCCTCGTCGGTGCGCGCTTCGAGCTTGCCGTCGCGGCACGCTTTCATGAACACGTCGTAGTCGCGCTCGACCTGATCCGCGTAGGCGCTCGCGTAGCCGCTCAGCGCTTCGCCGAACTGATCGCCGCGGCCGATGTACGCGCTGATCTCGATCGCCTGGCCGCTCGCCTTCGCATGCGCGCGCGCCATGATCCAGCCACATAGCCGCGCATAGCCGTCGAGCAGATCGCTGTCGAACAGCTCGATATTCGCGGACAGCTTCATGTCGCGCAACTGGCGGAAATAGAAATGCCGCCCGAGCGGCCCGGTCCCCCAGCCGAGGAAGACGTCGCTCGCGGCCTGCAGCAGCCGCTGTCCTTGCACGACGCGCTCGCCCTGATGCGTGACCGCCGGCGACTTGTAGAACTGCGCGATGACCGACGGCCGCGCCTCCTTCAATTGCAGGAACAACGGCTTGCCCATGTGATCGACGAGCAGCACGACCAGACAACGCGTGCCGACGCTGCCGACGCCGACCGCCTTGAACACGACGTCGTGCCTCGTGAACTGATCCAGCAGTTCGCGCCGATCGTGCGACATCGTCTTGCGGTACTCGTCCCACACTTGCTCGACCATCTTGTCGACGTTGCCGGTCCGGTAGGTTTCGGTTTCCTCGGCCGTCAACAACGTATTTGCACCGTGCACGTGAAACAGCGCGGGCGGCGCATCGTGGATGGTCCAACGATTGCCGTCGAACGAGGCCATTTTTTCGAGCAGGCTTTCATGCGTGCGGCTCGCGGCCTTCTCCATGCCGCGCCGCACCGCGCGCCGGCGCTCGGGCGTCAGTGCGATCTCGGCCATGCGGTCGAACGTGATGCGGTCGTACCACAGGTCGAGCGCACCGAACTGCGCGTATTGCGCGACGCGATCGCGATACGAGCCGACCGCGGTCATCACCAGACTCTCGGCGGTGCCGCGGCTCAGGCGCATCTGGCGCGCGGCCACGACGAGGCTCGCGCACAGGCGTTTCAGGTCCCATTCGAACGGGCCGATCGAGACTTCATCGAAGTCGCTCAGGTCGAAGACCAGTTGCCGCTCGGGCGTGGCGAAGCCGCCGAAATTCATCAGATGGCCGTCGCCGCAGATCGGCATGGTGAGGCCGGTGTCGTGCACCTTGCTCAGATCGTGCGCCTGCAGAATCGCGCTGCCTCGAAAGAACGAGAACGGCGAGGCAGCCATGCGCCCATAGCGCAGCGGCACCAGATTCTCGACGCGCTCCGCGCTGCTCTGTTTCAGCAACTCGATCGAATCGCGGTGCAACTCGCCGACCGCCCGGTGACTCGAGCGTTTCGAATGCTCGCGCGCGGCGCGGCCGCGCGCTTCCCGTTCGGCAATGGTGCTGGCTTTCATGCTTTCTCTCCGTTTTGCGAGTCTTGAACCGGCGCTGACAGAGACTGCTTGCCGCGCGCGGCGTCGTTAACATCGAGGGCTGCAGCCGCGATCATAACGGGTCGAAACACACAATGAATCGCCGCCTGTGAGCGCGGCGCTTGCAGCCGTGGCGGCGAGCTTGCAACCCGCGTTGCAACCCGCTTTACAGCCAGCCAGTAGCTCGCGTAGTACGCCGTAGTATTTTGCCAACGCCGGCGCGCGTGGGCGCGAAAGCCCATGCAGCCGCGCGCGCACCGCGCGTAGAATCGAGCGCATGCGCCCTACCCTCGCTCCGCAGCGCGAGCCCGAGCTGCCGCTGCATACGCCCAGTGTGTCGTCGCTGACGTTGGCGGCGGTCATTGCGCTGATCGCGTGGATGGCGATCCTCGCGCAAGCCGACCTGACGATCGATCGCTCGCTCGCGCGCGGGCTCACCGTGTTCGACGCGCTCGCGCGCATGAGCAGCTACCTGACCAATCTGACGGTGCTCGCCAGTGCGCTCTGCTTCACCTGCATCGTGCTGCGGAAGCACCGCTCGCCGCTCGTGCGCTTTTTCCGGCAGCCGACGGTCGTGACCGCGGTGGTCGCGTACATCGTGTTCGTCGGCCTCGCGTACAACCTGCTGTTGCGCGGACTGTGGCCGCTGTCGCCCTACCGGCGCCTGCTCAACGAGTCGCTGCACAGCGTGCTGCCGATGCTCGCCGCGCTCTACTGGGTGCTGTTCGTGCCGCGTTTTCATCTGCGGTTGCGCCACGCTCCGCTGTGGCTCGTCTATCCGCTCGCCTATCTCGGCATCACGTTCTGGCGCGGCAGCCTGTCGGATTTTTATCCGTATCCGTTCATCGACGTCGAAACGCTCGGGCTGCGCCAGGTGCTCGTCAATGCCGCGCTGCTGTTCGGCGGTTTTCTGATGCTGCTGGCCGTGTTCGTCGGCATCAATTTCGGGCGCCGACGATGATGTTCCCGCACGTCCCCTTTGGCCGGATGCATGGCGTCCCGTCGCCGGGCGCACTTCTTGCACCCCTTTCGTCACTGACGCAGGCTCACGCCGCACTGGCACGGCTTGCGCGGCGCCCTTGTGCGAGCGCGTTGCAATTGCAGCGGGCCCGCACGTAAATATGACAACAGGAGCGATGCATATGGATACGAATTCAGCGGCAGGCGCGGTAAAGGAAGTCGCGGGCAAGGTGCAAAGCGCGGTCGGCGATGCCGTCGGCGACACCAGCGCGCAGGTGGCGGGCAAGGCGCGCGAATTGAGCGGCAAGGCGCAGCAGTTATGCGCGAATACGACGAGCCTCGTGCGCGATACGACGGCCGAAAACCCGTTCACGACGCTGGCCGTGGTTGCTCTCGCCGGGTTCGTGATGGGCGCGCTGTGGTCGCGCGGCGGTCGCGACTACGACTGAAGCAGGCGCGGCGCCGGATCATAGGCGCCGATCAACAGGGCGCAGCAGTCGCGCCAAAGCGGGCGATCCGCCGCAAGCGGATCGCCCGCCGCTTCACTAGTCGCTCTTCTTCTTGCGGCCGGCGCCCATTTCCAGTTCGATCCACGTCGGCGCGTGGTCGCTGGCATGCGGTTCGCCGCGCAGCCAACGGTCGACGCCCGCATCGCGCAGGCGCGGCGCGAGGTCGGCACTCAGCAGCAGATGATCGATGCGCAGCCCCGAATTCGTATCCCAATGACGGCGGAAATAATCCCAGAACGTGTACACGCGTTCGTCGCCGAAATGCGTGCGCAGCGCATCGGTCCAGCCTTGCGCGAGCAGCCTGCGATAACGCTCGCGGCTCTCCGGCTGCAGCAGCGCGTCCTTTAGCCACGAGCGCGGGTTGTAAATGTCTTCGTCGGTCGGCACGACGTTGAAGTCCCCAGCGATCACGACCGGGTGGCCGCTCTGGTAGAGCTGCGCCGCATGCGCGATCAGATGATCGAACCACGCGAGCTTGTAGTCGAACTTGGGGCCGGGCTGCGGATTGCCGTTCGGCAGGTACAAACACACGATCAGCACGCCGCCGACCGCGGCCTCGATGTAACGGCTATGCGTGTCGTCTTCGAAACCGGGCAGACCGCGCCGACGTTCGAGCGGTGCGTCGCCTTTGGCCAGAATCGCCACACCGTTCCATGCGCTCTGGCCTTGCCACACGGCGCCATAACCGGCGTCGCGCAATGCGTCGACTGGAAATGCGCTATCCACCGCCTTCAGTTCCTGCAGGCAGACCACGTCAGGCGCCTCGCGCTCGAGCCATTGCAATAGCGCCGCCTGCCGCGAGCGGATACCGTTGATGTTGAACGTCGCAATGCGCAGCTTCGCCATGATCATCCCTCCATCGCCTATTGCGCCGCGACGTCGCGATACTCGGTCGCCCGCGAACGCGCGCGGCAATCAGGGTGTTATCCCCGATCGGTTTTGCTCATAGCACCGATTCCATTTTGGCCCGGTTGGCCAGTTCCAAATTTATCACCCGCAAAGCGGACATTTTCCATCCAGTTCAAACCTGTCGACATCCGCGGCGAAGCTACCCGTAAGTCTGACGATCCCCGGATGTCCGCCGCCGCCGATCGATTTGCTGCGAGGCATCCTCGCAGCCTGCCGGGCGCGTTGAGCCCGGAGGTCGATTTCGCATTTTCCCCGTTGCAACGTGCAACTTTTGCCCGTGTTTGCGCGGGCTCCAGCCGGGCTCCATCGCGGTCATTGCGCATATTGGCCTGCCTTTATTGCGCAGATCGGCTTTGCGCTTGCAGCGAGTTTTTAATACCGTGTTAGCTGCAACGGCATTCAAATTGCTGCGCAATAGTTTGGCTTCAACGCGATGCGTCGGACATCGACGCGTCGTCAGCCTGCATTGACCTTTCAGTGGAGTCAACAGATCGTCATGACTACGCCTACAGAATGTCAGCATTGCGGGGACGCCCCCGCATCAGAGTCCACCGCCGAGCCCACCACCACGCCTTCCCAACCGTCACGACGTCGCTTCCTGCAATCTGCGGCGGCCGCCGCGACGATCGGTGCGGCGCCGCATCTGCGCGCGCAAACGCGAGCGCCGGCGCCCGCCTCACCCGCGCCGCCAGGCAACCCCGTGGTGCCGCCGCGCCCCGTCACGTTGACCGTCAACGGCCGCGCGTACACGCTGCAGCTCGAACCGCGCGTGACGCTGCTCGACGCGTTGCGCGAATACGCGGGACTGATGGGCACGAAGAAAGGCTGCGACCGCGGTCAATGCGGCGCCTGCACGGTGCTCGTCGACGGCCGCCGCATCAACTCGTGCCTGACGCTCGCGGTCATGCACGAAGGCGAGAACATCACGACCGTCGAAGGACTCGCGAGCAACGGCGCGTTGAGTCCGGTGCAGGCCGCGTTCATCGAACACGATGCGTTCCAGTGCGGCTACTGTACGCCCGGGCAGTTGTGCTCGGCGACCGCCCTGCTCGGCGAATTCCGCAACGGCACGGCGAGCACCGTGACCGCCGACGTGCGCGCGCGTCCCGCCGCGCTCACCGACGACGAAATCCGCGAACGCATGAGCGGCAACCTCTGCCGCTGCGGGGCGTACGTGAACATCGTCGCCGCGGTCCGCGCCGCGCACGACAACGCCTGACGGAGACCGACATGGATGCGATCTCCTACGAACGCGCCGGCGACGTCGCCAGCGCGGTGCGCGCCGCGCAACAGCCGGGCGCGGTATTCATCGGCGGCGGCACGAATCTGCTCGATCTGATGAAGGGCGGCGTCGCGCGGCCGGTGCGGCTCATCGATATCACGCACATCGGCGGCCTCGACTCGGTGACGACGCTGCCCGGCGGCGGCATCCGCATCGGCGCGCTGGTGCGCAACAGCGACGCGGCCAATCACGCGCTGGTGCGCGAGCAGTACCCGCTGCTGTCGCAAGCGCTGCTCGCGGGCGCCTCGGCGCAGTTGCGCAACATGGCGACGGTCGGCGGCAATCTGCTGCAACGCACCCGCTGCGGCTACTTCTACGACACCGCGTTCACGCAGTGCAACAAGCGCCTGCCCGGCAGCGGCTGCGCGGCGCTCGACGGCCATAACCGCGCGCATGCGATCCTCGGCGCGAGCCCGCAATGCATTGCGGTCAACCCGTCGGATATGAGCGTCGCGCTGGCCGCGCTCGATGCGCTGGTGCGCGTGAGCGGCCCCAGCGGCGAGCGCACGATCGCGTTCGCCGATTTCCATCGGCTGCCGGGCGACCGGCCCGATGTCGATACCACCTTGCAGCCCGGCGAGTTGATCACCGCGGTCGATCTGCCGCCGCCGCTCTTCAGCGCGCATTCGCACTATCTGAAGGTGCGTGACCGCGCCAGCTACGCGTTCGCGCTCGTATCGGTCGCGGCGGCGTTGCAGATGGACGGCGAGCGTGTTCAGAGCGCGCGCATCGCGCTCGGCGGCGTCGCGCACAAACCATGGCGCGCGAACGTGGCCGAGCAGATGCTGAGCGGCCAGCCGCTCAGCCAGGCCACGCTGAAGAACGCCGCCGCGGCCGCATTGAGCGGCGCGCAGCCGCGCCACGACAACGCCTTCAAGGTGCAGCTCGCGCAGCGCGCGATCGTGCGTGCGGTCAATCAGGCAGCCGGCAACGCGGGAGGTATCGCATGAATCTGATCGGACAACCGCTCGATCGCGTCGACGGACTGCTGAAGGTGACCGGCGACGCGCGTTATGCAGCCGAATTCCCCGGGGCGCGCCTCGCGCATGCGGTGCTCGTGACGAGCACGATCGCGGCCGGCACGATCGCGTCGATCGATGCGAGCCGCGCCGAGGCCGTGCCCGGCGTGCTGCTCGTGATGACCTACCAGAACGCGCCGCGCCTGCCGAATGGCGGCCGGCCCGCGCTCGCGCCGCCGGCCGGCCGGCATCTGTCGCTTCTGCAGGATAACGAAGTGCACTACAGCAACGAGCCGGTCGCGGTGGTCGTCGCGGATACGCTCGAACATGCGGCCGATGCCGCTCGCCAGCTGCGCATCGCCTATCAGCCGGGCGCCGCGGCGCTCGACTTCGAGCAGGCGAAGGCGCACGCGCATGCGCCGGACAAGCCGCAGGGCCGCCAGACCGACACGCAGCGCGGCAGCTTCGAGGACGGCATGCAAAGCGGCGACGTGCATATCGAAGCGACCTATACGACGCCGATCGAGCACCACAACCCGATGGAGCCCCACGCAACGATGGCGCAATGGGACGGCCCGCAGTTGACGGTCTACGACTCGACGCAGGGCGTGAGCGGCGCCGCGCAGGTGCTCGCGAAGACGTTCGCCATCCCTGTGTCCGACGTGCGCGTGATCTCGCCGCTGATCGGCGGCGGCTTCGGTTGCAAGGGCTCGTCGTGGTCGCACGTGTCGCTGTGCGCGATGGCCGCGCGGCAAACCGGGCGGCCCGTGCGGCTCGCGCTCGAACGCCCGCAGATGTTCGGCCCGGTCGGCGCGCGGCCGCGCACCGAGCAGCACTTCGTGATCGCCGCGCGGCATGACGGCACGCTGAGCGCGATGCGTCACGACAGCATCTCGAACACGTCGATGATCGAAGACTGGACCGAGACCTGCTGCATGGTCACGCGCATGCTGTACGCGGTGCCCAACCAGATAACGACGCACCGGCTCGTGCAACTCAATGTCGGCACGCCGACCTTCATGCGCGCACCCGGAGAAACCACCGGCTCGTTCGCGCTCGAATCGGCGATGGACGAACTCGCCGTCGCGCTGAAGATGGACCCGCTCGCGCTGCGCCTGAAGAACTACGCTGACAGCGATCCGCAGGAGCACAAGCCGTGGTCGGGCAAGTCGCTGCGCGAGTGCTATCAGATCGGCGCCGAGAAGTTCGGCTGGTCGCGCCGCCCGCACGCGCCACGTTCGAGGCGCGACGGCAACACGCTGATCGGCATGGGCATGGCGACCGCGACCTATCCGGCCAACCGCAGCGAGGCGTCGGCGCTTGCGCAGATTCTGCCGGACGGCACCGCGGTGGTCGCATCGGGCACGCAGGACATCGGCACCGGCACCTACACGGTGATGACCCAGGTCGCCGCCGATGCGCTCGGCTTCACGCCCGAGCAGATCCACTTCGCGCTCGGCGATTCGTCGCTGCCGCGCGCGCCGGTCTCGGGCGGCTCGCAGTCGGCGGCCAGCGTGTCGCCCGCGGTGCGCGACGCGGCGAGCCAGGCGCGCAGCCAGTTGATCGCGCTGGCGCTTGCCGATGCGGCGTCGCCCGTGCATGGCCTGCCGCTCGATGACGTCACCGTCGCAAACGGCTGGGTCGTGAGCCGCTCGCAACCGGGCAAGCGCGATCCGGCCGCGGCGATCATCGCGCGCGCGGGCGGCAAGCCGATCGAGGCGAGCGCGACCGTGAAGCCCGGCGACGAGAAGCAGAAGTACTCGTTCCACTCGTTCGGCGCGGTGTTCGTCGAGGTCCACGTCGATGCCGAGCTCGGCACGATCCGCGTGCCCCGCGTGGTCGCGGTGTACGACGTCGGCCGCGTGCTGAACCAGAAGACCGCGCGCAGCCAGATGATGGGCGGCATCGTATGGGGCATCGGCGCGGCGCTGCAGGAGGAAAGCACGCTCGATGCGCGCTTCGGACGCTTCACGAACGCGAACCTCGCCGAGTATCACGTGCCGGTGAATGCCGATATCGGCACGCTCGACATCACCTTCATCGACCGGCCCGATCCTTATATCAACTCGCTCGGCGTGCGCGGTATCGGCGAGATCGGCATCACGGCCGTGGTGGCCGCGATCGCAAACGCGGTGTACAACGCGACCGGCGTGCGGGTGCGCGATCTGCCGATCACGCTGGACAAGGTGGTGCGGACCTGAACCGGCGGCAGTGCCGGAATTGGAGTGAAAGCGAAAGCGGCGGGCGGCTTGCATCGGGCGTGCCTTGCCGCTTGCTTCGCGCACCGTTGCATCGCACAATCGGGGGCATTCCTGTCTACCGGTATCCGCCGATGGCCTACGCTTCGCTCGCCACTGGCGTGTTGCTCGCCGCCGGTCTCGGCTCGCGCTTCGATCCGCACGGGCTGCACAACAAACTACTCGCACGTATGCCCGACGGCAAGCCGGTTGCGCATGAAGCCGCGCATCGGCTGCTGCGGGTCGTGACGCGGGTGCTCGCTGTCGTGCGGCCGGGCTCCGACGCGCTCGCCCGCGCGCTGAACGATGCCGGCTGTGATGTCGTGTTTGCGGCGAGCGCCGAGCGCGGCATGGGCGCGAGCCTCGCCGCCGGTATCGAAGCGAGCGACGACGCCGAGGGCTGGATCGTCGCGCTCGCCGATATGCCGCGCATTGCGGTTCCGACGATCGAAGCGATAGCCCGCGCGCTCGACAACGGCGCGCCGCTCGTCGCGCCGTTCTACGACGGTCAGCGCGGCCATCCGGTCGGCTTCGGCAGCGAGCATCGCGACGCGCTACTCGCGCTGGACGGCGACACCGGCGCGAAAGCGCTGCTCAGGTCACACGCGCTGACGCGCATCGACGTCGACGATCCCGGCATTCTGCGCGACGTGGACACGCCGGACGATTTGCGCACGCTCTAGCCGCCAACATCAGGCTCGCCGAGACTGGCTGACCGCAGCCGGTCGACATCGAGAATCTTGCCGGACAAGGAACACTGATACGGCATGAAGCCCCTGGATCTGACGCGTTTCGATCTCAACCTTCTGGTTGTACTTGAGCCGTCGAGATGGCGACTCACACCAAAAACGTGCGCTTCAAGGGCCCCTCCGCGATCTTTCAGGCACGCGCTTTGCGCGCCGCAAGTTTCGCGCGCAAGCCGCACCAATTGCGCCTAAGCTGAGGTGACGCCATTTTTTCGCACGCGGCGCCTTGACGACCGGCAGCCTCGATGCCTCATCCGTCCCGCCTCGAATCGCCACACGCAAGCCCATGAGCGAAACCACTCCACGCCTTTTCATCGTCTCGCCCCATTTCGACGACGCCGTCTTCAGTTGCGGCGCCTTGCTCGCCGCCCATCCCGACGCCGCCGTCTGCACCGTGTTCGCCGCACCGCCCGAACACGACATGCACACGGAGTGGGACGAAAAAGCAGGCTTCGCGAACGCCCATGAAGCGGTCCGCGAACGCACGATCGAAGACAACCGCGCGCTCGAAGTGCTCGACGCGATCCCGCTGCGCATGCCGTTTCGCGACAGCCAGTACGCCGACTCGCCGTCGATCAGCCAGATGGCCGCGGCGCTGGAGGAAACGATTTACCGCACGACCGCGAACACGCTGCTGATGCCGCTTGGCCTGCATCACGACGATCACGCCCGGGTATTCGAAGCGTGCTGCGAGATCCTGCCGCGGCTCACGCATCTGGACTGGTTCGGTTACGAGGAAGCGATTCACCGGCTCACGCCGGGCGCGGTGCAGGCGCGGCTCGCCGATCTCGCGCAGCGCGGCATCGTCGCGACGCCTGCAACGCCGAGCGCGGGCCACACCATCGACGTGCAGCGCCGCGCGCATCTGAAACGCGAAGCGGTCAACGCGTACGCGAGCCAGTTGCGGGCGTTCGGCGCCGGCAACTACGACGACGTGTTCGCGACCGAGCGCTACTGGCAGCTCAGCGCCGGCCGCAAACGCGCGAAGAAATAGCAAAAAGGAGCGAGCAGGAAGCGCGGCGAGCGCCTACGCTTGAAGACAGATAGCCGACGCGGCGGCACACATCGGCGGTATCAAGCCGCTTCGGCCGGACCCGCGCATTTCAACCGCAAGGGTGACGCAATGAGCTACGACATGCACACCAGCCCGATTCCCGACCCGAACGCCGATCCGAACCGCGACCCGGAAGCCGACCCGCTCGTGCCGCCGTCGCCGGGGCATCATGCCGAGGAGCCGCAGCGGCCTGACGGGCCGCCGGACAAGGATCCGGTGTAAGGGAGCCGCGAGCGGCGCGGTCGCGGCGCGCCACTCGGCGCAGCGTCAGCGCATCAAGTCGCTGAAGCCCTGCAGCAGGCGGTCGATATCGGCCGCGTGAATGTTGCCCATCGTCGAGATGCGGAACAGCTCCGCCGACAGCCCGCCCTGCCCTGCATAGATCACGAAGCCGCGCGCCTTCAGCGCGTCGTGCAGTTGCGGATACGCGATACCGTTGGGCAAGCGGTACGCGCGCAACACCACCGACGACTGCCCGGCCGGCAACACACTGTCGATGCCGCGCGCCGCCAGCCCAGCGCGCACCTGCTCGGCAAGCGCCGCATAGCGCGCGTGACGCGCGCGCCAGCCGCCTTCGTCGGCCAGCTCACGCAGCGCCTCGACCAGCGCGTAATACGCGTGCACCGACGGTGTAAACGGCGTGTTGCGCTGATCCTGCAAACGCGCGAGCCGCGCGAGATCGAGGTAGTACGTGCGGCTCGCCGCGCGCGCGAGCGCCGCGCGCCGCACCAGCACGAACGACGCGCCCGGCACGCCATGCAGGCATTTGTTGGCGGTCGCCGCGAGCGCGTCGAGGCTCGCGTCCGCGAAATCGATCGTTTCGGCGCCGAAGCTGCTGACACCGTCCACCAGCAGACGCAGGCCGCGCTCGCGACACAAGGCGCCGAGCGCCGCGATGTCGTTCAGACGGCCCGTGGTCGTTTCATGATGAATCACCGCGACGTGCGTGAACGACTTGTCGGCGTCGAGCCGTTCGGCGATCTTCGCCAGATCGGGCGCGTCCATCCAGTCGTGCTTCAGCGCTTCGTGCGCGATGCCGTATTGCGCGGCGATCTGCGCGATACGCTCGCCGTACACACCGTTTTCGACGACCAGCAGTTTGCCGTTGTGCGGCACCAGCGCGGCCGTCATGCTTTCGACGGCGGCCGTGCCGGAGCCGGTCATCAGTACTGCCTGCCATTCGTTCGGGTCGAGCCCGTACACGTCGGCGAGACGCGTGCGCGCCTCTTCCTGGAGATCGAAAAACTCGCTCTCGCGATGGCACAGATCCGTCTGCAACAGGCTGTTGCGGACACGTTCGGTGAGCGTCACCGGGCCGGGGTTGAGCAGCAGCATGGGCGCTCCTGTTGGCGTTGGGTTCAGATCGCGCCGATGTGGCGCATCAGGCGCGTCTTCACATCGGGCGGCGTAATGGTCGGGCGCGGCAGGCCGTCGGGCGTGCCGCGGCGGATCGTCAGGCGCGCGAAGCGCGGGCCGTCGAGCGGCGGCGCCGCGAACAGCTCGTCGATGATCGCAGGATCGTCGCTCTCCACCGCCGACGCGTAACCGCACGCGGCCGCCACGCCCGCGAACGACACCTGCGACGATACCGTCGCCTGGCCGCCGGTCGAGTCGTGCGCGCCGTTATCGAGCAGCACGTGCGTGAGGTTCGACGGGCCGTACGCGCCGAGCGTCGCGAACACGCCCATGCGCATCAGTGCGGCGCCGTCGCCGTCGAGCGCGACCACGCGCAGATCGGGGCGCGCGAGCGCGAGGCCGAGCGCGAACGGCGTCACGCAGCCCATCGAGCCGACCATGTATAGCTGGTTCGCGCGATCGTCGATCGCATAGAGTTCGCGGCCGCAAAAGCCGGTCGACGCGAGCACCACCGTCGAGTCGAGCGGCGTATGCGCGATCACCTTTTGCAGCGCGTCGTGGCGCGTCGCGAGTTCGTTCGCGGCGCTGTCGCGAAACCGCGCGCGAGGCTCGACCGGCGTGCGCCGCCTGGGCGCGCCGCCGTCCTTCAGTTCATACGGCGCAACGCTGCCCTTCTGCATCACGAGCGCGTACGGACGGCCGGTTGCGTCCATGTGCGCGATCGCGCGATCGAGCGCCGGACCGATCGCGTCGGCCTCGGTCGGGAACGTCTCCCACGGAATTTCCATCGTGTCGAGCATCGCCGGCGTGATCGGGCCCATCAGCGCGTGCTGCGGCTCGTCGGCAACGCCGGGCTGGCCGCGCCACGTGACGATCAGCAGTTGCGGCAAGCGGAAGGTCCACGTCAGCGACGTCAGCGGGCTGACCGCGTTGCCGAGCCCGGAGTTCTGCATCATCGTGATGCCGCGCCGGCCGTTTTTCGCGCCGAGCGTAACGCCGGCGATCAGCGCGACCGCGTCGCCCTCGTTGGCCGCCGACACGTAGTGCAGCGACTCGTCCTGCAGCACGTAGTTGATGAACGGCGTCAGATACGAGCACGGCACGCCCGCGTACCAGTCGAAACCGCGCTCGCGCGCCGCCTCGACGAACTGTGCTGCTTCGATCATTGCGCGCCTCCGTGTGCATCGTTCGCCGTCGCCCCGCCGCCGACGGCCGTCGCGAACGGCGCCTGCGCGTGCGCGAAGTCGCCCGCGCGGCGGAAATCGTCGAGATCGTTGACGCCGCGCCAGTGGCCGTGCACGTATTGCACCTCGATCGACTCGCCCGCTTCGATCAACGCGTTCAGCAGCGCGGGCATGTCGAGCGACGCGAAATCGTCGCGCGTCCGCAACTCGCGCATGACCGCCCGCAGGCGCTCGCGACCCGCGCCGCGCACGTTCAGCAGACCCACCCAGCGGCCATGCGGCACCGGGGCGACGCCCGCCGCCGACGACTGCTCCCGCCCGCTCGCGACATGCCGCAGCACGATCTTGTTGCCGAACAGACCGCGGTCGTCGGCGGCCGAGCACCACGCGAAATCGCGCACGCTCGCATTCTCCGCATCGGTTAGCGACGAATCGACGACCACGCTGAACGCGGCCTCGCTTTCCACCAGATCGCGCAGGATGTAGCTGCGAAACAGCAGGTCGCCGTACGAAATGACCGTGTCGCCGGTCAGGTGGTCGAGTGCGCACGCGAGCGAGGCAAGCTCGCCGGTCTGCGCGTGCTGCTGGTTGACCACGAGGCGGATGCCCGCGGTATCGATCGCGTCGGCGCGATAGCCGCCGACCACGGTGATGTCGTTGACGCCCTGCTTCTTGAACGCGTCGACGAGCCAGCGCAGCAGCGGTTTGCCGGCGATCGGCAGCATCACCTTCGGGCGGTCCCCGGTCACCGCTTCAAGGCCTTTGCCGCGGCTCGCGGCGAGCACGACGGCCGAGCCGGCCGCGCGGCCGCCCGACAGATAGCGGTCTTCGGCTTCCGAATATTCGTCGGCGTCCTGCAAACGGAAGATTTCGTTGACGGCCGCGATGCTGTCCTCGACGTTGACGAGCGTCTCGCTCGAATGGATTTCCTTCGCGACGGCCTGCATCGCCGAGGTCGACGCGCGGATCAGATGGTTCGCCCAGATCACGGTGCTGATGCCCGCTTCGCGGAACACCTCGGTCGGCGTGCTGTAGTACTTGGTCGGCACGATCACGAGCGGCGCGCGCCCGGCCCATTCGCGCGCGAATTCGAGAATCTCGTCGGGGCGCGACAGCTTGCTGTGAATCAGGATCGCATCGGCACCAGCTTGGGCGTACGCTTGCGCGCGGCGCAGCGCTTCGTCCATGCCCCAGCCCGCGATCAGCGCCTCGACGCGCGCGACGATCGAGAAATGCTCGTCGTTCTGCGAGTCCTTGCCCGCCTTGATCTTGCCGCAGAATTCGTCGATATCGGCAAGCGGCTGCGCCTCACCGTTGATGAAGCTGTTGGTCTTCGGAAACTGCTTGTCCTCGATGCACACGCCGGCGATGCCGCGCTGTTCGAGCTTGCGCACGAGGCGGCGCACGTTGTTGAAGTTGCCGTAGCCGGTGTCGCCGTCGAGCAGGATCGGCAGATCGCTCGCGTCGGCCATGAATTCGAGGGTATCGACCACCTGCGTCCAGCTCGCCTCGTTGTTGTCGCGCACGCCGAACTGCGCGGAGATCGCGAGGCCCGAGCCCCAGATCGCCTTGAACCCAGCTTCGCGAACGATGCGCGCGGACAGGCCGTTATGCGCCTCCATCATGAATTCGAGTTCGCTGCTGACGAGCATCTGGCGCAGGCGCGCGCTGCGGGACTGGGAAACGAAAGCGGGATCGCGTGCATTCACTCTTCGGGACTCCTGGTGGCGGGCTTATTGGCGTTCTTCGATGCCAGGCTGGCAATCGGAAAAGGGCGACTATAGCGGAATTTTTTATGACGAGTCTTTGAAGGTCTCAGCGGTCTTTCGTGGTTGCGCTTAAGTGGAAAAATGTGTTGTTTTTTGCATGCGTGACCATTTAACGGGATTTTTGGATTTGATTGGCGTTTTGTGGGATGTTGGTGCGAACCCTCCTGGATTGGGCTCAGCAGGTTTTACGCAGACCAGCGCCGGCATTTTTTCATGTCGATTTTCTCGCGCATTTTTCAATCGCCGCGATTTACCGAAAATCGCCGGTTAATTCAGATTCTTGAATAATTAACAAAAGTCTTTTTCGAATTACGCGCATGAGCGCCGCTAAAACATTCAATAAATCCACCCATTAATCGGACGAATAGGGATGTCGAACAGCGGGTTTTCCCTGCCTCGATCAATGCCATTTCGCGCCGTAAACACAGCGAGCGGCATCCGACCGCAATTCAATGGACCCTACTGGCCAAAACGCCTATTCCCATCGCTATGACTCTGAACCGAAAACTGGCGTCCATGATCGCCGTTCTGTGGGTCGGCCTGATCCTGATCGGCGCGTTCGGCGCGTGGCAGAACCGCGCATCGATGATCTCGGACCGACGCGAGCAATTGCGCTCGTTGATCGACGAGGCAAACCACGTCGTCGGCCACTACTACTCGCTCTCCCAGCAGCATGCGCTGTCCGAGGACGACGCGAAAAAGCAGGCGCTCGCGACGCTCGGCGCGATGCGCTACGGCAAGGACGGCTATTTGTCGATCAACGACTCGCAGCCGGTCATGCTGATGCATCCGATCAAGCCCGAACTGATCGGCAAGAACCTCGCGCAGTTCACCGATCCGGCCGGCAATCATCTGTTCGTCGATATCGTCAACTCGGGCAATCACGACGGCGGCGGCTTCGTCGATTATTTGTGGGCCAAGCCCGGCAGCGAGCAGCCCGTCGCGAAGACCAGCTACTCGGTGCACTTCGCGCCGTGGGACTGGTACCTCGTGACCGGCATGTACATGGACGACGTGCAAAGCGCGTTCTACCGCAACCTGCTGCGCTGGCTCGCGATCACCGTCACGCTCGGCGCGCTCTCTACGGCCGTGATGCTGGTCGTGCTGCGCAGCATCCGCCGCTCGCTCGGCGGCGAACTCGAAGTGGCCGTCGAGCACGCACGGTTGATGGCGCAAGGCAACCTCGCGACGCCGGTGCCGATCGAGCCGCACGACAGCGGCAGCCTGCTGCATGCCCTGCGCACGATGCAGGCGGGACTCGTCGACACGGTCTCGCGAGTGCGCCAGGGCACCGAGAACATCAACGTCGGCGCGACCGAAATCGCGGCGGGCAACACCGACCTGTCGCAGCGCACCGAGGAGCAGGCGGCGGCGCTCGTGCAAACCGCGTCGAGCATGGATCAGATGACGGTGAACGTGAAGCAGAACGCGGACAGCGCGACCCAGGTCGCGCAACTCGCGAGCGACGCAGCGAACGTCGCGACGCGCGGCAGCCGCGTGGTCGACGACGTGGTGCGCACGATGGGCGAGATCACCGCGAGCTCGCGGCAGATCGGCGACATCATCGGCGTGATCGACGGCATCGCGTTCCAAACCAATATCCTCGCGCTGAATGCCGCCGTCGAGGCGGCTCGCGCCGGCGAACAGGGCCGTGGCTTCGCGGTGGTCGCGGCCGAAGTGCGCAGCCTCGCGCAGCGCTCGGCGACGGCCGCCAAGGAGATCAAGGCGCTGATCGAAACCTCGACCGATACCGTCGAGACCGGCTCGTCACTGGTCGCCAACGCGGGCGCGACGATGGGCGAGATCGTGCAGTCGGTGCGGCGGGTCAACGAGATCCTCGAAGAAATCAGCCACGCGTCGCGCGAGCAGAGCGCGGGCATCGAACAGGTCAATCGCGCGGTCGGCGAGATGGATCAGGTCACGCAGCAGAATGCGGCACTGGTCGAACAGGCCGCGGCCGCCGCGCATTCGCTGAAGGACCAGGTCGCCGTGTTGCGCGACGCGATTGCGAGTTTCGCGTTGCCGGCTTGAGCTTGCCCCGCCGCGCCCGCAACGGGCGCGAAAAAAGAAGGCGCCCCACAGGCAGAGAGCGCCTATTCAACACGCCGCGTCGGAGTCGACGCATCAATCGAACGAATCAGCCGGGCGGATTTTGCAAGTCCGCGCGGCTTTTCGTGATCAAGCTTCGGCTCGGCTCGCCTTTGCTCCAGCTCGAACGCGCCTCCTTTCACATTCCTCGCATTTAAATTACGTTTTATTTACAATCGGCCCGGCGACAGTCCTTGCCGCCAGGCCTCGTGGCTTTGGCGGCCTCGTTCAATCGAAAGTACGTGAGATCCGCTGCCCGCCGCCATGATCCGCCAGAAAAAACCGCCGTCGTCCGATCCCTATGCCTTAGCCGTGAAGAACCCGCTGCTCGATGCGCGACTACCCGCGTGGCGCTCGAAGTTCGTCGTGCTGCTCGTGTTCGGCGCGTTCGCGACGCTCGCGCTCCGCGCGTTCTGGGTGCAGGTCGTGAATCAGGACTTCTACGTCGACCAAGGGCAGAAGCGCTATCAGCGCCTGCTCGAACTCGACGCGACGCGCGGCCGGATCGTCGATCGCAATGGTTCGATGCTCGCGGTCAGTCTCGCGACCTACGAAATCTGGGCCACGCCGAAGCTCGTCGACGAAAGCGCGTTCGCGCCGCTGGCAAAGCTGCTCGATCTGCCGCTCGCGGAACTGCGTCGGCGTCTGAACGGCGAGCGCAGCTTCGTGCTGCTCAAGCGCCAGGTCGATGCCGACACTGCCGGGCATCTGTCGCGCCTCGGGCTCGCCGGGATCACGCAGATCGCCGACACCAAACGCTTTTATCCCGAGGGCGAGTCGGCCGCGCACGTGGTCGGCTTCACCGACATCGAGGACAACGGCCAGGAAGGCGTCGAACTCGCCGCCAATGCGCAGTTGCAAGGCGTGCCCGGCCACCGCGAGGTGATCCGCGACCGGCTCGGCCGCGTGATCTCGGAGACGCGGCCGCTCGTGCCCGCGCGCAACGGCGCCACGATCCAGTTGACGATCGACCGGCGCATCCAGCAACTCGCGTACACACAACTCAAAGCCGCGATCGCGAAGCACCGCGCCGAAGCGGGCAGCGTGGTCGTGCTCGATGCGCGCAACGGCGAGATCCTCGCGCTCGCCAACTACCCGAGCTTCGATCCGAACGACCGCACGCACCTGTCCGGCCGGCAGTTGCGCAACCGCGCGGTGATCGACACGTTCGAACCGGGTTCGACGATCAAGCCGCTGGTCGTCGCACTGTCGATCGACGAAGGCAAGGTGCGGCCGCAGAGCATCATCGATACCGCGCCCGGCTGGTATCGGATCGGCCCGGCCATAATTCACGACACGTCGAATCATGGCGCGATGACGGTCGCCGAGGCGGTGCAGAAGTCGAGCAATATCGCGCTGGCAAAGCTCGCGCTGAATCTGCCGGCCGAGACGATCTGGACCAAGTATCGGCAATACGGGCTCGGTCTGAAGCCCGAGCTGCCCTTCCCTGGCGTGGCCGCCGGCAAGCTGCGGCCATATAAGCGCTGGCGCCCGATCGAACAGGCCACGATGGCTTATGGCTACGGGCTGTCGGTATCGCTGCTGCAAATCGCGCAGGTCTACACCGCCTATGCGGGCGACGGCGCGCTGAGGCGTGTGAGCCTGCTGCGCGAGCCGCTCGACGCGGACAGCCCCGCGTCGTTCGCCGACCGCGGCGAATCGGTCACGACGCCCGGCACCGCGCGCGCGATCCGCAACATGCTCGAAATGGCCACGGGCAACGGCGGCACCGGACGCGCCGCGACCGTGGCGGGTTATCGCATCGGCGGCAAGACCGGCACCGCGCGCAAGCAGATCGGCGCGGGCTACGCGAAGAACCGCTACCGCGCGCTGTTTGTCGGCATGGCGCCGATGAGCGATCCGCGCCTGATCGTCGCCGTGATGATCGACGATCCGGCTGGCAAGGCGTTCTATGGCGGCACGGTCGCTGGACCGGTGTTCAGCGGCGTGATGGGCGGCGCGTTGCAGCTGCTCGGGGTGCCGCCGGATGCGGCAGGAGTGTGACGCGTAGTTAGTGTTAGTTACGGTCGATCAGCCCTGCTCATCGAGCGCATCGACCTGCGCCTCGATACGATTGCGGCCGTTGCGCTTGGCCTGATACATCGCGCGATCGGCCTCGTCCATCATCGCCTGACCGAGCGACATCGCCTCGGCCGGGCTGCCGGCGACCACGCGCCCGGCCACGCCGATCGACACGGTCAATGCAATGAGCTCGCCGTGCTCGTCGCGCACGTCGAGCTTCTCGACCGCACGCCGCACGCGTTCCGCGACGGTCAACGCGTCGCTGCGATCGCCTTGCAGCAGCGCGGCGAACTCCTCGCCGCCATAGCGCGCGACGGTGTCGCCAAGCCGCACCTGCTGTCGCACGCAGGCGGCCACCGCCGCGAGCGCGCGGTCGCCGCTCTGATGGCCGTGGCTATCGTTGATGCGCTTGAAACCGTCGATATCGATGAAAAGACACGCGACCGGCACGCGATAACGGGCCGCGCGCATCAACTCCTCGCGCAGCCGTTCGTCGAAATAGCGGCGATTCGCGAGGCCAGTCAGCGAATCGGTCATGCCGAGCTGCCTGAGCCGCTCCCGATGCGCGACGTTGTCGAGACTCGCGGTGACGATGCTCGCGAAGCGCTCGAGAATGTCGGTGGCCATGCCCGCGCCGAAGCGCGCGGGGTCGTCGCTGCCGAGGCATAGATAGCCGCTGACGCTCGTGCCCGCGGCGAGCGGCAGCAGGATCGCGCTGGCCGGCACGTGAGCTGGCGCGGCACCGAAGAACGCGCGGCGCGTGTCGTCGTCGAGTTCGCCAGGGCGGCCGAGCCACGGCCGATCGTCTTCGCACAAGGATTGCGCGACGAGACCGCCCTCGCGCGACGTCTTCAGCTGCGCATGATCGAGCGCGCGCAGGTTGCCCGGCTCGAGCAGTTCGAGCAGCATTGGCGCGCGCTCGTCGAGCCACAGCACCACGTTCGCGAGCGAGAACTCCCTCGGCAGATGGCTGAACAACGTATCGAGAAACGATGCGAAATCCTGCGCGCCGATCAACCGCAACTCGACGTTCTGGAAGCGGCGCAACGTGCGCTCGTTGTGCTGCACGGTGTCGACGAGCGAGCGAAGGCGCTCGGCAAGCGGCGTTTGGGCGAGATTCGTCACGGTATCAGTAAGGCGGCCCTGAAGGCGAAGCGGGGTCGACGCCCCAACTCTACTGATAACGGCCGATCCGCCGGGGTCTTGAGGGCAGGCTCGCGACGTGTCGGCCGGCCTGCCAGCGTTCATGCCCACTGTTGTCAGCTCTCGCTTGCATTCACTTGCACTCGCTTACACGCAATGAGATCCGTTTGCGTAATGATTGCGGTTCTTAAGTTTCGCTTAATTGTTCCCTGCAAGTATGTGGCACATCCCCTGTTGAGCCGCCAGAACATCGGCGGCGCTTTTTCTTGAGGGGTGCCAGAAGCGCGACCGAAAACGGTTACGCGCACAAGAAGGAGGTAAATCATGGTTGAAGAGATGGTAGTCGAACACCTGCGTGCGATGCCCGGCCATGAATGGACTCGCCAGATTCACTCCTGCAAGGTCTCCGATCCGCTGCAACCGCCCTGGGGCCGTTCATACCGGCTCGTCGAATGGACGATGAAGCACGCGCCCGAGCCGAGCCGTCGCGTCGTTCCCGCCGAAAGTACTCCGCTCGAAATCGCCCAGGCCGTGGTCTCTCACGTGCCGGGTCGGCGCTTCTGCCAGCAGGCTGATTAAGCGCTCCCGCTGACGTTCAATGACGCGCCGCGATCGCGTCGCAATGGTCCAACGCGTCCTCCAGCCTGTCATTGCCCCAGAACATCTCCCCGCCGACAAAAAACGTCGGCGCACCGAAAATCCCCTTGTTGATGGCCCGTTCGGTCTGCTCGCGCAAGCGGAGCTTGTTCGCGTCGCTTTGCGCGGCGTCGATCACGCTCTGCGCCGGTAAGCCAAGCGAGTCGAGCGCGTGACTGACGACATCGATTGAACCGATGTCGCGGTCGTCGACGAAATTCAACTGCATGATCTTGCGGCACCAGGCACCGATCCACGGCTCGTTCGCACCCAGCAGCGCGACACGCATCGCGAGAAGCGCCGCGCGCGGAAACGTGCTGGGGCGCGTGAGCGCAATGCCGTATTTGCGGCATTGACGCTCCATGTCTTTCCACACGTACGCGCCTTTTTCTTTCTGCAGTACGAAGGGCGAGTTGTCGAAACCGAGCTGGTGAAATACCGGACCGAGCAGAAACGGCCGCCAGACGATCGTCACGTTGCGCGCGGCCGCCAACGCTTCGATCCGCATCATGCTCAGATAGCTGTAGTTGCTGCCGAAGTCGAACCAGAACTCGATCGCGCGCGCCGTCGAAGTTGCGTCTTCATTCATCGCTGTCTCCTGAATCGCGCGTGCCATGGCATCGTGGCCTTGCAATGCTTAACAGTCGCGTCGTTGGGTCGCTGATCCTGCTGGCGTCGTCCTGAACTCGCGCTTCCGGACTCAGCGTGTTTGCACTGCCACGCGCAGGCCGAGCGAAATGAACAGCACACCGATGAGCTTGTTCTGCCAGCGCGTCAACCACGTCAAACGCTTCACGAGTTTGCCCAGCGGCCGCATCGTCAGGACGATCAGCGTCGTATAAAGCGCGCTCATGGCAACGAAAATCAGCCCGAGTGTCGCGAACTGCAGAAACGTCGAGCCATGTTCGGGGCGCACGAATTGCGGCAGAAATGCAAGGAAAAACAGCGCGGTCTTCGGGTTCAGCACTTCGGCGGGAATCGCCTGCAAGAACGCCTTCGAACCCGACACCGGCGCGACGACCGGCAGGTGCGCACTCGCCTGCTTTTCGCGCAACGCGCGAATGCCCAGATAGACGAGATACGCTGCACCGACGAATTTCACCGCATTGAAGGCCAGCGCGGACGTCATCAGCAGCGCGGAGAGGCCAACCGCGGCGCCCAGCGTATGCACGAAATCGCCAGTTGCGATACCGAGACCGGTCAGAATGCCGGCTTTACGTCCGCCGTGCATGGTGCGAGTCAAAACTAGCAGCACGGCCGGCCCTGGAATCAGAAAGAGCCCTAGCACGACGGCAACGAACGTCCCCAACGTGGATAGGTCAAGCATGTCGTCTCCTTGCGACGCGCGGGGTCTAAATGACGGGCGCGCGCTCAGCGGACCATTGTAGACGAACCCGCGAAGCTGCCCTTGCGCCTCGCTGGCACCGACGATCCGTTACCATGACGGACATCGCGCCGCCTACCGTGTGCTTCTTTTCATCCACCGACGTTTCCGCCTTGCCCACCTATACCCTGCCCGCGCCACTGAGCGCGGAACTCGAGATTCGCAAGAGCCGCTTCATCGCGCATGCGATCCCGGTCGCCGATCGCGATGCCGCGATGGCCGAATTGCAGCGTCTGCGCGACGAACATCCTGCCGCGACGCATGTGTGCTGGGCGCTGCTGGCGGGCGGCCAGTCCGGCATGTCCGACGACGGCGAACCGTCCGGCACCGCCGGTCGGCCGATTCTCGAAGTACTGCGGCATCACGATCTGGATGGCGTGCTTGCGGCCGTCGTGCGCTATTACGGCGGTGTGAAGCTCGGCGCGGGTGGTCTGGTGCGCGCGTACACCGATGCGATCGCGTCCGCGCTGCTCGACGCGCCGCGCGTCGAGAGGATTGCTCAGGTGTTGCTGGGCGTCGAAGTGAGTTATGCCGACGAAGCCAAAGTCCGTCGATGGATGGACGCCGAAGGCTATGCGCTCGTGGACAGCGCCTACGGCATGCTGGTGAAGATGACGATGCGCGTGCCCGCCAACGCACTCGACGACGCCAAGGCAACGCTGATCGATATCACGCAAGGAAAGGCGGGCTTTTTCTGAACGGCTCAGGTCCGGGCCTGACGCGGGCAATTCCGAAAACATCCGTTTGAAGGTTCGATGGTCCAGTTCGCTGCTACCATGCTGTTCTTCACCGGGATGACTCCACTGAAAAGGGCAACTCCTCTGACTTCGACCGCCGCTTTCTCCCGCATGGCTGCTGCGCGTTCGCCGTTGAGATCCGTCGTGCTCAAGGGCTGCGGCGCCATCCTGCTGCCCACGCTGCTGTCCGCGTGCTCGTGGTCATGGTTCGGCCTGAACAGCAGCGCCAGCGCAACGCACACGAAGACCCACGGCACCGGCTCGCTCAGCGTCGCCCCTGCACGCGACTTCGCGTATCTGCCCGCGCGCGACGGTCATATCTCGCCGAACCGCATCGAAAATACCGGGATGACCGGGCTCGTGCTGAAGGACGACGTCAGCCTCGCGGTGCGCAATGGCGTCGCGAATAGTCTGCGAGTGGCCGGTTTTCGTATCGACGACAACAAACGCGTGCTCAGCGGCAGCATCGAAACCTTCACGGTGGACGATAGGCGCTCGCCGGCGCTGTGGACGCTGAAGATGCACTACGTGGTCATCGATGCGGCGACCCAAAAAGTCATGTACACGACCACGCGCACCGTGAAGCAGAAGTCGCCGAAATTCACCAACAACACGATCGCGATCGAAGACACGGTCAAGCTCAGCGTCGATACATTGATTGGCGATCCAGGCTTTATCAAGGCGGTGAACTGAGCACGCGGCCAGCCGAGGCACGGCGCGGTTTCGCTACAATCCCGGCAACGCATCGCGCGCGATGCATCGTGATCTCCCGTTCGGAATGCAAGCCGTCATGTCCCTTACCGCCTGGCTATTCTTTTTACCCGCCTGCTTCGCCATCAACCTCGCACCCGGGCCCAATAACCTGCTTGCGATCAACGTGGCCGCGCGTCATGGCTTCATGAAAGCGTTCGTTGGCGGCAGCGGCCGGCTGCTCGCCTTCGCGATGATGCTCGCACTCGCCGCGACCGGTCTCGCGGTCGTGCTGCATGCGTCCGAGTGGATCTTTCTGGCGATCAAACTCGCGGGCGCCGCTTATCTGATCTGGCTCGCGATCCAGTTGTGGCGCAGCGACGCACCCGCAATCGATACGTCTCAACCCCAGGAGGCCGCGCTCACGCGCATCGCACGGCACGAGTTTTTCGTGGCGGCGGGCAATCCGAAGGCGATTCTGGTTTTTACCGCGTTCCTGCCGCAATTCGTCGACGTCGCGCAGCCGATACTCCCGCAATTCGCCGCGCTCGGCGCGAGCTTTCTGGTACTCGAATGGGTGGCGATTGCATTGTATTCGTGGGCCGGCATGTATCTCGGCAAATGGCTGATGCGCGCGCAGATCCGCCGCTGGTTCAATCGCTGCTGCGGCGGATTTCTCGCGGCAATCGGCGTGAGTTTTCTGCTGGTTCGGCGCGGCTGAGGTATCGAGGCCGACAGTCGAAGCAGCATTCACGTCGCGGTCTTGTCATAACGAATAACTAATACATCGACGGAGAAACTTTAACTATCAGCATTCGTCGCGCCACCTTATGCTCGAACCGTGACCGGCCGCGAATGACTGCAATGCGGCATTGGGCGAACGGCTTTTTTATCGTCACGGAGCGACATCATGAAGATCTGCATCTTCGGAGCGGGAGCGATTGGCGGTTTAATGGGCGTGCAATTGGCACGCGCCGGCGCGGACGTCAGCTTCATTGCGCGCGGCCCGCATCTGGCCGCGATGCGTGAACACGGCGCGCGCCTCATCATGGATGGCGAAACGTTCAGCGCGCCGGTGCGCTGCACGTCCGATCCACGCGAACTCGGCGTCCAGGACTTCGTCATCGTGACGCTGAAGGCGCATTCGCTGCCTGGCGTGGTCGATTCCATGCAACCGCTACTCGGCGAGCACACGGCGATCGTTACCGGCGTGAACGGCATTCCATATTGGTACTTCTATCAGCACGGCGGGCGCTTTGCCGGCACTCGGCTGACGAGCGTCGACCCCGACGGTTCGCAATGGACCAAGCTCGGACCCGAGCGCGCGATTGGCTGCGTACTCTATCCGGCGGCGGAGATCGTCGAACCGGGGGTGATCAAACACGTGTACGGCAAGAAGTTTCCCATCGGCGAACCCAGTGGCGAGCGCACCCCGCGCATTGAGCAATTGCACGAGATCATGCAGGCGGCCGGCTTCGAAGCGCCGATTCGCGACAACATTCGCGACGAAATCTGGCTCAAGCTATGGGGTAATCTGTGCTTCAACCCGATTAGCGCATTGACGCATGCAACGCTCGATGTGCTCACGAGTGACCCAGGCACGCGCGCGGTCTCACGCACGATGATGCTCGAAGCGAAGCGAATCGCGGATCAGTTCGGCGTGCACTTTCGCGTCGATGTGGAAAGGCGTATTGATGGCGCGGGTGCGGTCGGTGCGCACAAGACATCAACGCTCGTCGATCTCGAGCACCGCAGGCCGATGGAAATCGATCCCTTATTGACCGTCGTGCAGGAAATGGGGCGACTCGTTGCCGAACCGACACCCACTATCGACGTCGTGCTCGCACTGATCAAATTGCGCGAGAAGATGGCTTTACAGGGCAATTGACCGAGTACTCGTCAATTCCTTTTCGTCTTGCAACACGACCTGAAGGATCGGATGCCATGCATCCGATCCTTTTTCGCATTTGCCGCTATTGATCGATCGCCACCCACACCGCCTTCGGTTCCGTGAAGTTCTCGATCGCGACATCGCCATGCTCGCGACCGAAGCCCGAATCGCGAGCACCGCCCCACGGCAAACGCACGTCCGTATAGCCGTAGGTGTTGATCCACACCGTGCCCGCCTTCAGGTCGCGCGCCACGCGATGCACGCGGCTCAAGTCAGCGCTCCACACGCCTGCCGCGAGACTGTACGACGTGCCATTGGCGATTCGGATCGCGTCCGCTTCGTCGTTGAAACGGATCACGCTCGCCACGGGCCCGAAGATTTCTTCCTGCGAAATACGCATTTCGTGCTCGACATTCGCGAACACGGTTGGCTCGACGAAAAAGCCGCGATCGCCGACGCGCGCGCCACCCGTCACGAGCGATGCCCCTTCCGAGCGTCCCGTGTCGACATAGCTCAATACGGTCTTCATCTGCGCGGCCGAAATCAGCGGTCCCATCGACGTTTCGCGCAGCGACGGGTCGCCGACCTTGATCGACTTCGCGCGCGTGGCCAGACGCTCGACCACTTCGTCATACACGTCGCGATGCGCGAGTATCCGCGACCCGGCGGAGCACACTTGCCCCGTATTGAAGAACACACCCGACGCCGCGGCTCGCACCGCATTGTCGAGATTCGCGTCGGCAAAAATCACGTTGGCCGACTTGCCGCCGAGTTCCAGCGTCACGCGTTTGAAGTTGCCCGCCGCGCCCTGCAGGATGCCTCGTCCGACCGAAGGCGAACCGGTGAACGTGACCTTGTCGATACCGGGATGCGAGACCATCGCGTCGCCCACCACGCTGCCTTTGCCGGTGACGATGTTGAGCACGCCCGGCGGCACGCCCGCTTCGAGCGCCAGTTCGCCGATGCGCAACGCGGTGAGCGGCGTGATCTCGGCGGGCTTGACGATCAGCGTGCAACCGCATGCGAGCGCGGGCGCGATCTTCCACATGCCGATCATCAGCGGAAAATTCCACGGCACGATTGCGGCGACCACGCCGACAGGTTCGCGCAACGTATAGGTCAATGCATCGGGACGCGTCGGCACCACCTGGCCGTTGATCTTGTCGCACCAGCCTGCGTAGTATTCGACGGTATCGATCGCGGCGGGCACGTCCTGACGCATCACCGCGCCAATCGGCTTGCCGCCGTCGAGACTTTCGAGCGCGGCGAGTTCTTCCATGTTCTCGCGCATCAGGCCCGCGAGACGTTGCAGAATGCGCCCGCGTTCGGCGGCCCGAATCGAATTCCATACTTTCAATGCGCCGCGCGCGGCGCGCACCGCGGCATCGACGTCGGCGGCGCTGCCTTGCGCCACCCGTGCGATCGGCTCCTCGGTCGCGGGGTTGATGTCGACGGAATATTCCCCGCTGCCTGGCGGCATGCGCTTGCCGTCGATCAGCAGATCATGGTGCCTGAGATCGGTCTGGATTTCCATCATGAAGCTCCTTGAGTAGGACGTTATGTGGTTGACTGACGGCGCATCGATCGAATGCCGCGCGTCGCGCAAGCTTGTTGGTCGGCCCCTGTCTAAGGTTCCGGCAACAGGCTTTGCCGCACGGACCGCCAGTTGAAGCTTTGCGTCGCGGCTGCGGCAGGCGCTTCGTTCGCGATCGGCGAATGATCAGTCGTCGACGCAACGAACTGCGCCCACGCAGCAGCCGCATTGGGACGAAGCGAGCGATTTCTGCGGTGCACGAGTACCGTCGTCAATGCCGTTTCGGGGACCAGCGGACGACTCACCAACGAAGCGCCCGGCGAAGGCCAATGCGCATCGACAGGCAATACGCCGACACCCAGTCCCAATTCGACCATGCGCGCTACCGTCGCGACGTGTCCGAGTTCCTGCAACGGCCGGCGCTTCGATCCGTTCGCGGCGAGTACCGGTGCGAGCGCGGCGCGCACGCCAGTATCGGCATTCAGCGTTATCAGCGGACATTCGCGCAACGCGTGCCATCCGATGCTGTCTTGCCGCGCTAGCGGATGCGCGGATGGAAGCACCGCATGCAGTGGCGTAGTGAAAAGTACCTGCGCGTGCAGTAGAGGACTATCGACAGGTACAGTCACACAGACCGCGCCGAAATCCACCTCGCCCTGCTCGACACTGGCCAGTACGCTGCTTTGAGGTTGATCCTTGACCGATACGACCAGCTCGGGAAAAACCGACGCGCACTGCGCCAAAGCCTGCGGCACCCAGCCCGATGACAACACCGGATTACTCGCGAATAAGACGACGCCCGTGTGTCCGTCATAAGCAGCGCGCTCTTCGAGCAGCGTCAACTCGATTTCGTCGAGCAGCCTGCCAATTCTTCTCTCGAGACTCGCACCCGCATTCGTCAGTTCGACCTGGCGTGTCGTGCGATCGAACAGCTTCAATTCGACCGCGTCTTCCAGTTCACGCACGCAACGGCTCACGGCCGACTGCGTCAGATCGAACTCGCGCGCCGCGCGCGTGAAACTGCGCTCGCGCGCGACCGCGACGAATACCTTGAGTTGCTGCAGCGAAACATTCATGGCATCGGTTCCAAGCGCGCGACGCTCACGTTATTCGCCAGACTGTTCGGGCCAGTGACTCATTCGCGACGCATTGCCATTGCCATGACCCGCGACGGCCAGCGCGCCCTGAGGTGGTTCGTTGTGCGATTCGATCCAACGCGCGCGCATCGGCTTGAGGATGAACTTCGCGGAAATGCCGGCTGCGATCGTGATGACGGCGGCAAAGACGAAGACAAGGCTCCAGCCGCCCGTCGCCGCGAGTATCGACGCGATCGGCACCAGCAACGAGGCCGTGCCCTTCGCGGTGTACAACGTGCCGGCATTGGCGGCCGCGTACTTGCTGCCGAACGTATCGGCGCAAGTCGCCGGGAAGATCGAGAAGATCTCGCCCCAGAACAGGAAGATCAGCGCGGCAAAGACCATGAACGCATACGGATTGCTGCCGAACTGCATCATGCCGAGCAACGCGAGCCCCTCGCCGACGAAGATCACGAACATCGTGTTTTCACGGCCGATCTTGTCGGAGATGAAGCCGCACAGCGGACGCGTCAAGCCGTTGAAGATATTGTCGATCGACAGCGTGAGAGTCAGCAGCGGCAACGTCGCGCCGAAGACCGTCATCGGAATGCGCGCTATGCCCCAGTCTTTCGCGATCGGGCCGATCTGCGCGGTCGCCATCAAGCCGCCCGCCGCGACCGCGACGAACGACGCGTAGATCACCCAGAACACTGGCGTTCTGATCATCTGGCGCGAGGTGAAATCGACCTTCGACACCGCGAAGCGGCTCTTGCGTACCCCTGGCTGACGCAAGATCGGCCGCGTCAGGAGCATCGCGAGCAACAGAATACTGACGCCTTGCACGATGCCGAAGAACAGGAACGTCTCTTCATAGCCGCGGCGCGTAATCATGTTCGCAATCGGAATCACCGTCAGCGCCGCGCCTGCGCCAAAGCCCGCGGCCGTCAAACCCGCGGCGAGACCGCGCCGGTCGGGAAACCATTTGAGCGCGTTGCCGACGCATGTTCCATACACACCGCCCGCCCCTATCCCGCCAATCACCGCCGCGAAATACAACATGCCGAGCGTGGTCGCATGCGAATTGAGAATCCACGACAAACCCGCGCATACCGCGCCGGCTGCCACCACCGGGCGCGGCCCGAATCGATCGACGAGCCAGCCCTCGAACGGCACGAGCCACGTCTCGGTCAGAATGAAGATCGAGAACGCGAGCTGGATCGACGCCTCGCTCCAGTGATGCCGCGCATGCATAGGGGCCACGAATAACGTCCACGCATATTGCAGATTCGCCACCAGCGCCATGCATACCATGCCGATGACGAGTTGCCACCATCGGTTACGCCAGGACATACGGGTCGTCGATTGCTGGGTGATATCGTTCATGAGCCTTGTCTCCACTATTTATTTAGTGCAGCCGGCTTACGCGCCGCGCTGGATGTGTCCCGCCTTATCGTTATGGCCCGAGAACTTCGCTATCCGGGAAAAATCTCAATTGACGCTTTTGTATTTCCGCAGATCCCCGAACTCGTCTTCTATAAAATTCTTGCTTTATTCCGACCAGAACCACGCTTCAGCCGGTAAGCATTACAGGTTATTCCCCGCTATTGGGTCCGCCACACCACATATCTATGCGTTAACCCGCGTATTACAGCAGCTATTCGGCTTGTTATAAGTTTCATGCTAGGGTCATTGCTGAATTACTCATAATTAAAGTTTGTTATTATGTTGATTCACGTTTCCTTATACATCGACCATGACGATGCGCAATGCAACTCTGCGGCAACTGAAGGTCTTTGAAACGGTAGCGCGCCACCTGAGTTTTTCCCGCGCCGCAGAGGAATTGCATCTGACTCAGCCGGCCGTTTCCACCCAGGTCCGGCAACTCGAGGAACATGCGGGGCTGCCTCTGTTCGAGCAACTCGGCAAGAAGATCTATCTGACGCCGGCCGGCACGGAAATGCTCCACTACAGCCGCGCGATCATGCAGCAGTTCCATGAAGTCGACGAAGCGATGAGCCAGTTGAAGGGCGTCTCCGGCGGCAAACTGAATGTTGCGGTGATTAGCGCGGGCGACTATTTCTTTCCGCGCCTTCTCGCCGAATTCACGCGTCGCTATTCGGGTGTGGATCTCAATCTCGCGGTACACAACCGCGAAGAACTGCTTCATCAACTGGCGACCAATCAGACCGACCTCGCGGTCATGGTGCGTCCGCCGCACGAAACCGACGCGACCAATGAACCGTTCGCGCCGCACCCGTACGTGATCGTCGCGGCGCCCACTCATCCGCTTGCGCACAAGCGCAATATCCGCTTCAGTCAACTCGCGAACGAAGCGTTCATCGTGCGCGAACGCGGCTCGGACACGTGGAATTCGATGGAAGAAGGTTTTGCCGGCCGGCTGTCCAATCTGAAGATTGCGATGGAGATCAAGAGCACCGAGACGATCAAGCAGGCGGTCATCGCCGGCATGGGCATCGCGTTTCTGTCCGCCCATACGATCAGCCTCGAATTGCAACTGGGTCATCTGGTCGTGCTCGACGTCGAAACCTTTCCGGTCATGCTCAATTGGTATGTCGTGCATCGGAAGAACAAGCGTCTGCCACCGGTTGCCGTCGCCTTCAAACGCTTCCTGATGGAGGAAGGCGCCAATCTGATCGAAAAGATCACCCGCGTGAAGGAACTGAGCGTGCATAAGCCGTAGGCTATGGAAAGCCAATAAAACTTTAACTATTGCAAATCGATCGCGACTTCTATGCTGCAAGCGAGTTCTTTCACTTGCGAGCCGAGGAGGCCGATCATGAACCACGCTCCGGTTGAATCCCGTATCAGTACACGCAACGCTCGCACAGCGACGGCGGATCACGAAGACCAACCCGACGATGCGCACCTGAGCGCCTACAATGCCGCGTTCAGCGAGCTTGGGCTGCGGTTTCGCTGGGACCGTGCGACGCTCGACATGCTGAAAGAGTTCAATGGCGAGTTGGCGCGAATCACCGCTTATATCGAGCGCTATCACAGCCACCTGCATCGGGCGTACGATGCCGACTTTCTCGCGCAGCTGATTCTGCATAGGAAGACGCAGTACTACAGCGAATTCGCCGCGACCGTGGGCGACTAGAAGCATCGAAAAAGACTCGGGCGGCGGGATCATCGTCCCGCCGTCTTCGTTATTGGCAATCAGGTCTCCTGGCGGCGCATGCATCATTGATCAGCGACGTGTAGTGAAATGAATCGGCCGCTCGTGCGCGCATTGGCGTGCACAGTCGCGCTGGCGGCCGTTGCCGCGTCTACCATCACGCCCATCCCGACTATCTGCAGAGGCGCTCACGCGCATCATCGCCGGCGTGACATCGCGAAGCGCCCACGTCTGCTCTTCCCCGCCATGCCACTCGATGTTCGCGAGCAGGCCCGGCTTGCCGATCGCCAGGCCATCGCTACGCGCGGCGAAGGCATACATGCGCGCTGCGCAACTGACGCGATTCGCCGCGTGAGCGGGATCGGCCGAGTACTCGCGGCTCAGCATCAGATGCACGCCCATTGCCAACGCCAGCGCGCCCGTCGCGAGCAATGCCGCGAGTCCGAATGGCTGTGCCTGTTCAGTGACGAAGCCGTAACCGAGCCATCCGCATAAAAACAGCGCAAACAGATTGACGACGTGATGTCCCGGCCGCGCGACCGCCTCGAGTTGCAATGCGCCGCGCAGCTTGCAGAACGCAATCGCCGAGATCGCAAAGAGCAGCGCGCCGATCAACACGGCTGCAAACAGTTCGATGCGTTCGCTGTTCTCGCGCGCCGCTGCCAACAGGTAGCGCGTAAAGCCTGTCGACGCGACCGCCAAACCGATGCCGCTGCCAAGCAATGCAAGCATCCGGGGCCTGCGTGTCAGATCGCGTTCGCGCACGCATGAATGCCGCTGCGCCGAACGTCGGCCGAACTGTCGTCGCGAGAGCGCGGCCAACGCCACCATCAGCACCGCAATCAACGCTGCGGCGACAGTCACGGCGAGCAGCAGCAACAGGTCCATCCACACGGCACTCCCACAGGCTTGCGGCATGCGTGATCCTCCGTGATGCGATGAAAAGGCAAGAGCCGCGAGGTCCGGCCCTCGTCAACCGACGTTCGCGGTATCGCCCGATCGCCGTGGCTCGTCGCGCTGCGCCGCGCTCAAGGTATTGGTCAGCGTGCCTATCCCATCGATCGTGATCGAGACCGTTGCACCGTCCTTGATCGACCCCACGCCCACCGAGGTGCCGCACGCAATCACGTCGCCGGGTTCGAGCGTCAGATCCTGCGATATCAGACTCACCTGCTCGGCCGGCGAAAAGACCATATCGGCGAGCGGATAGTTCTGACGCTCGGCGCCGTCGAGCGTGGTCAGGAGGCGCGCCGCCCGCCAGTCGAAACCGGAGACGATGGCCGGACCCAGGCAACAGAAGGTATCGAAGCTCTTCGCGCGACACCACTGCGGAAAATGCGGATTCTCGTTAAGCAGATCGGCGGCGGTGACGTCGTTGACGAGCGTGTAGCCGAAGATCGCCGCCTCCGCCTGTTGCGCATCCACGTCGCGGCAACGCTGGCCGATCACGATGCCGAGTTCGCCTTCGTAGACGATCTTGCCCGCGTAGTGACGCGGCCGGCGGATCGGCTCGCCCGCGCCGATCACCGACGCCGCCGGCTTCAGCAGAAACAGCGGATGCGTGGGCACGGGTTTGTCGAGCTTCGCCGCGAGCGCGTGATAGTTATTCCACAGCGCGACGATCTTGCCGGGCGCGCACGGCGCCAACGGCGTCAATGCGCGCAGCGACAGTACGGCGCCGGTCGGCACCGGCTGCGCGAGACTTTCGTACTCGTGCAGATAGGCGCCTTCGACACGGCCGAACACGATGCCGCCGTCGCCCGACATGAACCGCATCCACGTCTGCATGCCTCGCTCCTAGATTGCGCCCGCCGTGCGCAGCGCCGTGATCTGCTCGGCCGAATAACCGAGTTCGGCCATCACTTCATCGGTATGTTCGCCAAGCAGCGGCGAGCGTTTGACGTCGGTCGGGCTGTCGGACAGCTTGATGGGATTGCCTACTGTCAGATACTTGCCGCGCTTCGGATGATCGACTTCGACGATCGTGCCGGTTTTGCGCAGCGACGGCTCCGCGGCAATTTCCTTCATCGACAGGATCGGGCCGCACGGAATGTCGTATTCGTTCAGGATCTGCATCGCCTCGAACTTGGTCTTCGTCATCGTCCAGCGTTCGATTTCGGCGAAGATCTCCTTCAAGCGCGGCAGGCGCGCGGGCGCCGTCGCGTAGTCGGGGTCCGTGGCCCACTCCTCCTTGCCGATCACGTTGCAGATCTTCGCCCACACGGGCGCCTGCGTGATGAAGTAGATATAGGCGTTGGGGTCGGTCTCCCACCCTTTGCATTTCAGAATCCAGCCCGGCTGGCCGCCGCCCGACGCATTGCCCGCGCGCGGCACCGCTTCGCCGAACGTGCCGTTCGGATATTGCGGATACTCCTTCATCACGCCGGTACGGTCGAGCCGCTGCTGGTCTCGCAGTTTGACGCGGCACAGATTGAGCACGCCGTCCTGCATGGCCGCGAGCACGCGCTGGCCGCGTCCGGTATGCGTTCGTTGATAGAGCGCAGTGACGATGCCGAGCGCGAGATGCAGCCCCGTGCCGCTGTCGCCGATCTGCGCGCCGGTCACGACCGGCGGGCCGTCGTCGAAGCCGGTGGTCGACGCAGCGCCGCCCGCGCATTGCGCGACGTTCTCATAGACTTTGCAGTCCTCGTAAGGACCGGGACCGAAGCCCTTCACCGAGGCGACGATCATGCGCGGATTCAATTCCTGAATCCGCTCCCACGTAAAGCCCATCCGGTCGAGCGCGCCCGGTGCGAAGTTTTCGACCAGTACGTCGCATTTCTGGATCAGCGCTTCGAGCACCTGCTTGCCTTCCGGATGCTTGGTGTCGATCGTGACCGAGCGCTTGTTGTGATTGAGCATCGTGAAGTACAGGCTATCCACGTCGGGAATATCGCGCAGCTGCTCGCGCGTGATGTCGCCCGCGCCTGCCCGTTCCACCTTGATCACGTCCGCGCCGAACCATGCGAGCAATTGCGTGCAGGTCGGCCCCGATTGCACATGCGTGAAATCGAGGATGCGCACACCGTCGAGTGCCTTGGCCATGTCGTATCTCCTGAACGATGAGGGTTATTTGTACATGGTCTGGTTCTTCGTGCCCGGTGCGTACTCGCGCGGGTCGACCCAGATGTTGACCACCGCCGAGCGGCCGGTGCGATGAATCGCTTCGCGCGCACGCTGTAGCGCGCTCGCGATCTGCGCGGGATCGCGCACTTCCTCGCCATAGCCGCCGAGCATTTCGGCGAATTTGCTGAACGGCACGTCGCCGAGCAGATTGCCGACGTTGCCGCGTTCTTCGCCGTATTTGGCAAGCTGGCCGTAGCGGATCTGGTTCATCGCCGAGTTGTTGCCGATCACCGCGAGATACGGTGCGCCGAAGCGGTTCGCGGTTTCCATGTCGAACGCGGTCATGCCGAACGAGCCGTCGCCGTAATAGCAGAGCACTTCCTTGTGCGGGTGCGCGAGCTTCGCCGCGAGCGCGAAGCCGGTGCCGACGCCGAGCGAGCCGAGCGCGCCGGGGTCCATCCACTGGCCGGGGCGGCGCGGGCGCACCGCTTGCGCGGAGATCGTCACGACGTCGCCGCCGTCGCCGATATAGACGGTGTCGTCGGACAGGAACTCGTTGAGTTCGTACGCGACGCGATACGGATGAATCGGCGTGCTGTTCGAGCGGAATAGCGGCATCAGTTTTTCGGTTGCGCTCGCTTCGGCGTCGCGCAACTGCGCCATCCATTTGCGGCGCGCCTGACGTTTGTCGTCCTTGATACGACCGCTCGCGGCCTGCAGCACCGCGGCGAGGATCGCGCCCGGATCGCCGACCAAACCCAGATCAATATCGCGATTCTTGCCGACGGTTCGATAGTCCATATCGATCTGCACCAGCGTCAATTCCTTGCTGATGCGTCGGCCGTAACCCATGCGGAAATCGAACGGCGTGCCGACCACGATCAGCACGTCGGCATTCGCAAACGCCTGCGAACGCGTGCGATCGAAATGATGCGGATCGCCCGGCGGCAGCAGCCCACGGCTCGCGCCATTGAAATAGCCGGGAATCTCGATGCCGCGCAGCAGCGCGATCGCTTCCTCGTGACCGCGCGCGGTCCACACCTGCTGGCCGTACAGGATCGCGGGGCGTTGCGCGTCGACGAGAATGTCCGCCAGTTTCTCGATGTCGCGCGGGTCACCGATCGATTTCGTCGACGCGCGATAGCGGCCCGGCCGCGGCACAATCGCGCGCGACGCCTCGACTTCGCGGTCGAGCACGTCGCGCGGAATTTCCAGGTAGGCGGGACCGGGCGCGCCGTTGAAGCATTCGCGCGCGGCCATCGAGATCATGTCCGCGACGCGCTCGGTGCTCGACACGCTCGCGGCGAACTTCGTGATCGGCGCCATGATGTCGACGTGCGGCAGGTCCTGCAGCGAGCCCATCTTGTGCTGCGTCAGCGCGCCCTGCCCGCCGATGTGCAGGATCGGGCTTTCCGAGCGGAACGCGGTCGCGATGCCGGTTACCGCGTTCGTGCAGCCGGGGCCGGCGGTCGTCACCACGCAGCCGAGCTTGCCGGTCTGGCGCGCGTAGCCGTCGGCCGCGTGCGCGGCGACCTGCTCGTGGCGCACGTCGATGATGCGGATGCCTTCGTCGACGCAGCCGTCGTAGATATCGATGATGTGGCCGCCGCACAGCGTGAAGATCGTGTCGACCCCCTCGTTTTTCAGCGCCTTTGCGACCAGATGGCCGCCCGACACGACGCCCGCGTCGCGGGTCTTCTGCTTGAGCGTGTCGTCGGCGGTCGTGGTGGCCGTGGCCGGACTCAGGGATGAAACAACTGCAGACATAGTCATCTCCTCATCAATCGGATGTGCAACGGTTATCGACGGACGCGTCCGCTTCGATATACGTCCGGTTGCACCGACGTCTCACGGCTTCGAAGATACCGTATGTGATATATCACATTCCTTCAAGGCCAATTTCGAGACATAGACGGCGCGAAGTTTGTGCTGTTCGAGCTTGTCTGCCGCAGCTTTGCGCCGAATCTACAAGGCTCTGCGGCAGTCATTTCAAGGGAAAACACCAGGTCGTGCGTTAACCGGTCATTGTTGATATATCACATACCATATTTTCATGAGCGTCAAGCAAGGTTTATCCCGCAGCGCGGCGGCGACCTCGTTTTGTTTGCCGTTCGCCGCCGCGCGACCTGCGCATTCGCTCGAAGTGCGCGCACGCAAAAAAGCCCGCGGTGCTTGCACACGCGGGCTTTTCGCAATCAGCAGCCAGACAGCGTCTACGCCGCCATCAATCGAGGAAATCGCAATTGGCTTCGACGAACGCCGCGAGATCGAGCGAATGCTGGCGCGTGAGCCGCTCGGCGAGTTCGGTATCGCGCTTTTCGAGCGCCTCGATGATGCGCAGATGATCGACGATAGAGCGCGCGGCCCGGTCGCTCTGCGAGATGGTCATGCGCCGGATCGCGCGCACATGGATGAAGATGTTCTTGATCGTGTCGAGAATGATCTGCGACTTCGACAGCTCGACGATCGCCTGATGAAACGCGATGTTCGCGTCCGAATACTCGGCGATATGCTCGGCGATATGCTCGGCCGGCGTCGTGTCGCGGAAATTGTCGAACATATGGCGCAAGCGGCCGATTTCCTCGTCGGTCGCATGCAGCGTGGCGAGCCGCGCGGCCATGCTTTCGAGCGCGGCCCACATCTGGATCATCTCGACGATTTCGCGTTTGCTCTTGCGCACGATGTAGATGCCACGCCGCGGCACCATGCGCAGGAAGCCTTCCTGCTCGAGCAACGTCATCGCTTCGCGCACCGGCGTGCGGCTCACGCCGAGCGATTCGCTGAGCACGCGCTCGTCGAGACGGATTTCTTCGCGATTCTGGTAGATATCCGCGTCGGCGATTGCCTGACGCAGCATCGCATAGGCCTGATCGCGCAAGCTCGCACTCGCGCCGATTGGCTGCAACGACAGGGTCAACGGGGTGGCCACTGTTTCAGTTGGAAGTTCTGACGACATTCATCGCCTCTGCTTGAACACGCGCGCGATTCGGCGCCGCCGTTTTGCTGCGCTGCTCGCCCAGACCCACGAAGCGGCCATGTTGCGATGCAGGTGCAGCGACCGATTCGGGAATCCAGTCGGTCAGCAGAACGGTGGCGGCACAGCCCAACCCAACGACGGCCATGGCGAACAGCGCAAGAGGCACGAATTCCACGTGTAACTCCGGATGATTGAGAAGATTGATTCCTCAATCATATGCTGCAACGCCGCATTTTTCAATATTCGGTATGTAGTATATCAATGACTGTTGTTTTTAAGATTACTTTCACGTTAGCACGCCGCGCGCTGCGTGGGTTCGCCCACATCATTCCCCGCGACGGTTCTGCGTGGCGCTCGGTGTAAACACGCAAAACGCGCGCTATTCGCGCAGCCGCGAGCGATGATCGCGCATTTTCTCCATCACACGGATTGTGAATTCCGGGTCGCGTCATTAACCTTCCGGACATTCCCTGCGCGGATCGATCGCGTCGAAAGCCTTGCCCGGCCGGCGCGATCGATTAAAGCACATATCACATTGAAGGAGACTCGATGAGCACCACCCACCCGCAGGCCACAGTGGCCAATCACCGCAATGCGCGCAGTCAGGCTCGCAAGGCCGCGCTCGGCAGCTTTATCGGCGCCGTGGTCGACTGGTACGACTTCCTGTTGTACGGCATCGTCGCCGCGCTCGTGTTCAACGCCGAGTTCTTCCCGAACGTCGGCCCGGCGATGGGCACGCTTGCCGCGTTCGCGACCTTCGGCGTCGGCTTTCTGTTCCGGCCGCTCGGCGGCTTCGTGTTCGGCCATTACGGCGACCGGCTCGGACGCAAGCGCATGCTCGTGCTCACCGTGATGATGATGGGTCTGTCGACGGCCGCGATCGGTCTGCTGCCGGCGTTCTCGACGATCGGCTGGTTGGCGCCGGTGCTGCTCGTCACGCTGCGCGCAATCCAGGGCTTTGCGGTCGGCGGCGAATGGGGCGGCGCGGCGTTGATGGCCGTCGAAAGCGCGCCCGAGAAAAAGAAGGCCTTCTACAGCAGCGGCGTGCAGGTCGGCTACGGCGTCGGGCTCGTGCTGTCGACGGGACTCGTCGCGCTGATCAGCCGCTCGATGGACAACGCCGCGTTCCTCAGCTGGGGCTGGCGTCTGCCGTTTCTGTTCAGCGTCGTACTGGTGCTGATCGCGCTCTGGATCCGCTCGAGCATGGAGGAATCTCAGGAGTTCGTCGAGAAAGTCGGCCAGCATGGCGAGCGCCGTGTGCGCCTGCCGATCGTCGAAGCGCTGCTGCGCCATCCGAAAGCCTTCCTGCTGATCATCGCGCTGCGGCTCGCCGAGCTGTTCACGATGTACATCGTGACCGCGTTCGCACTGAGCTACTCGACCACGAACCTGCACATGCCGCGCGAGTTTTTCCTGACGATCGGCTTCGTCGTCGGCGCGCTCAGCTGCGTGACGATCCCGTGCTTCGCCTGGCTCGCGGATCGCTTCGGCCGCCGTCGCATCTATATGATCGGCGCGCTGGTCGGCGTGTTCAGCGCGGTGCCGTTCTTCCTCGCGCTCGAAGCGCGTTCGACAGTATGGATCGTCGTGTTCGCGGTGATGCTTGCCAACATCGCGCACGACATGGTCGTCAGCGTCCAGCAGCCGATGTTCACCGAGCTGTTCGGCACCGAGTACCGCTATAGCGGCGCGGGTGTCGGCTATCAGGTGGCGAGCGTGGTCGGCGGCGGATTCACGCCGTTCATCGCGGTCGCGCTGGTCAGCTTCGCGGGCGGCTCGTGGCATCCGGTGGCCGCGTATCTGGCGATCGGCTGTCTGATCTCGGTACTCGTTGCAGCACGCATGAAGACCGGGCGCAAGATCGATTGACACCGGCGGAACTCGCCGTCGATACACGACGAGCCGGCGCGGCGAAGAAGCCGCGCCGGCCGTTTCTTTTTGTGCGGCGCGTCGTGCGCGTCTCGTTTATTGCTGACTTTGCATAGTGGCTCTAGTCAGAAGTACGACGCAACCCGCTCGGAGCGTCCCACGATTTGCACGATCGCGTGAAGAATACCGCGGTTCACCAGGTTCACACCTTATGTCCGCGCGCTTCATATTGCGAAGCCATCGTCCACGTCCTATTGTCGAGCCAGGCACGATTTTGGGTACGTGGATCCAGGCCATATGAAATGAAAGGACATATAGCGATGACGCGACGGCGTGCGCAAGTTACACTCCGCCGCCTCAAGGTATATGCACGAAGCGCCGATAAACAGAACAACTGTAAGGAGACCCACTTATGAGTAGCATCAGCGAGCCGGGCGGCCAACGAGGCTCAGCCCCATTTTTTTCCAAACAGGCCACCGTCGCACAGCCCGGCTTTTCGCGCTGGATGGTGCCCCCCGCGGCGCTCGCCGTGCATCTGTGCATCGGTCAGGCCTATGCGTTCTCGGTATTCAACGGACCGCTGACCAAAGTGATCGGCATCACCCAGTCCGCGCCCGATGACTGGTCGCTGACCGCGCTCGGCTGGATCTTTTCGCTCGCGATCGTGTTCCTCGGTTTGTCGGCGGCATTCGCGGGCAAATGGCTCGAACACGTCGGTCCGCGCCGCACCATGTTCACGGCAGCATGCTGTTTCGGCGGCGGGTTCCTGGTGTCCGCGCTCGGCGTCTATCTGCATCAGATCGTGCTGCTATATCTCGGTTACGGCGTGATCGGCGGGATCGGGCTGGGGCTCGGTTATGTGTCGCCGGTGTCGACGCTGATCCGCTGGTTCCCGGACCGCCGCGGCATGGCGACCGGCATGGCGATCATGGGCTTCGGTGGCGGCGCGATGATCGCGGCGCCGTTGTCGGTCGCGCTGATGAACCACTTTCATAGCGCAACGAGCGTGGGCGTCGCTGAGACCTTCGTCGTGCTCGGCATCGTCTACTTCATCTCGATGACGGTCGGCGCGCTCGCGATCCGCGTGCCGCCCGCCGACTGGAAGCCGGCCGGCTGGACGCCGCCCGAAGTCACGCAGCACCGGCTGATCTCGCGCAACCACGTGCATATCGATCAGGCGTTGAAAACACCGCAGTTCTATCTGATCTGGTTCGTGCTGTTCCTGAACGTGACGGCCGGGATCGGCGTTCTCGGCCAGGCCTCGGTGATGATCCAGGAGAGCTTCAAGAACACCGTGACGGCGTCGGCTGCGGCCGGCTTCGTCGGATTGCTGTCGCTGTTCAACATGGGTGGACGTTTCGTGTGGTCGTCGGCATCGGACTGGATCGGTCGCAAGAACACCTACGCCATCTTCTTCGTGCTCGGCGCGGTGCTCTACTACTTCGTGCCCAGCTTTGCCGCGAACGGACAGATCGCGCTGTTCGTGCTGACGTACTGCATCATCCTGTCCATGTACGGCGGCGGCTTCGCGACGGTGCCGGCCTATCTCGCCGACATGTTCGGTACGGCGTTCGTCGGCGGCATTCATGGACGGCTCCTGACCGCGTGGGCGGCGGCGGGTGTAGCGGGTCCGGTGCTCGTCAATTACATCCGCGCATATGAAGTCGCGAACGGTGTCGCCAAAGCGGACGCGTACACGATGACCGTGCACATCATGGCCGTGCTGCTCGTGATCGGCTTTATCTGCAACCTGCTGGTCAAGCGTGTGGATGAGAAGCACCACATGACCGATGCACAAGTCGCCAAGGGCGCGTGAGGAGATCCGTATGTCGACCGTTCAAACCGTACATCCGACCAACAAGGTGATGCTCGCGGTGTTCTGGGTGTATGTGATGATTCCGCTTGCCTGGGGGGTGATCAATACGCTGACGCAGGCGATGAAGTTGTTCAAGTGATGACCACCTGATGGGGTGCGCACCCCGGCCTGGTTGAGGGGCGGGGTGCCGATAGCGCGCCCCGCCGTAGTCTCCCCTCACCGCCCCAACCCACTATGCGCGATCTGCTGCTCGACGAACTGCGCAAACAACGCATGCATATGCGTCGTCGGATGCAAATCATCCGCGAACATGTAAGTCTGATCCGCATTGGCGCTCACGTAGGTTGCCGGCGAACATAGCAGCGCGGTGTCATCGGGCGTTTTCTTTGGATCGCAGGCCTGCCCCGTATTCGACACGGTAAAACCGTTCGCCTGAAAGCTTCCGATGACCTGATTCGTCCACGTGTACGAATCGACCTCGATCACCTTCGACTGCAGCCCATCGGTTTGCAACGCGGCGTTCAACGTAGCGTTGAAAAGCTGCGACAACTGCGTGAGGTTCGCGCCACCATCGGCCGAAGCGAGCCCCTTCGGCGACAGCCCGATGTTCGGCAGATTGATCACCACCACATGCGCGCCGCCGTTCTGCACGATCTGCCCGACGAGCTGGGCGAGCGTCGTGGCCGCCGCCTGCACGATCGGCGCCGCGGCGGGCAGGTTGCCGGCGCGGAGCACATCGTTCGCGCCCACCCACACGAGCACGAGCTGATTGGCGTTGAAGCTGCCGTGAGCGCTCAGATAACTCGACAGTTGCTGATTGACAGGCATTTCGATGTTGCCGATGACGTCGCTCAGATAGTCGTACTGGTTCGCCGGCGTCGCCACCGTCGAGCCCCCTTCCGCGTAACCGAGGCCGCTCTGCGCACTCAGCTTATGCGTGAAATCGATCGTGAACGCGGCGCTGAGCGTATCGCCGTAGTATTGCGCGACCTCCTGGGCCCACACCTGGCCGGGGTTGGTCGTGAAACGCCCGCCTCCCACCGCGCTCGCGAGCGGCGCATAAGTCCCGACGTCCGACAGGCTGTCGCCGAACGTCACGACCTGCAGCATGACGCCGCCAGCCGGCTCGGCCGCCGTGCTGCCACCGCTACTCGACCCGCCGCTGCCGTTACCGCCCCCGCCGCAAGCCGAGAGCAGCACGATCGACATGGCAAAAACTACAGCGCGGACCTTGTCATTTATGCCTCGCATTTGCTCCTCCTCGCCGGGCGGGCCAGCGGTGTCGAGTGCCTCACGTGCGTGGTCGGTGCCGGATCGGTACCTGACCGCACGCGGCTCTTCCAACAAGCATCGCGTGTGCCCAGCAAGGAAATGCGGCTCGCTCAAAGCCTCTCGAACACTACCTCCTGCGCGCCTTCCCACAGCACCTTCGTGCCGAGCTCGCGCAGTTTTTCCTTGCCTTCGACGATCGTCAGAAAATGATTGCCCGCGAGTTGCCCCATCTTGCTCGCGAAGCAGCATGAACCATATGCGAGGATGATCTCGGTCTCGCTATAGCCGCCCGGATAGAACAGGATGTCGCCGACCGATGGATGGCTCGTGTGATTCTCGAAGCCGACCGCGACGCCGTCGTTCTCGAGCTTGAATTCGCCGAGCGGCACCCAGCAGCCCTCACCGCTCCAGCGCACATGGATCAGCTTCTGCCGGTACGGCAGCAGCTTCAGGAACGCGGCCACGGTCTGCGGCGCATCGGGATGGGTTTCGGCGATGAAGGCGTGGCCGCAGGCGGTCATCTTGAGTCGGGTCATGGCGCGTTATCCGGTATGTGGGGTTCAAAAGCGGTTCGATTCTGTCGTCCGATGCAAGGTTTCGACAGATACAGTTGTCGGCGCCGCGGTCAGTCCAGTTAGACCACGCCTGGTCGCGGGCGGCCGGCCGAACCGCGAAGCCTTGCGCCACGTGCCATGCCAGTTTGCACCGCACGCCGCCACGAAAGTTCGTAGTTTGCAAGCCGCGCAATGCAAAGCACACTGCGCAAGTGCGTGATTCCGACTGTAGAAAAGCGAGCCGTTACGGCGTGCGCTGGCAAGCATCAGCCGGCGTGCACCTCAAGCGCGCAGCCGGTAGGCAAGCGGCGTCGCACCATAGCCACGCTTGAACTGCACGGAGAAATGACTGGCATTCTCGAAGCCAACTTCGAGCGCGATTTGCAGCACGGTTCGATCCGTGGCGCGCAGCAGCCTCGCCGCTTCCTCGAGCCGCAAGCGCGTCACGAACTGATGCGGCGTCTCCCCGGTCTCGCGGCGAAACACCCGGGCAAAATGAAAACTGCTTAGGCCGGCCTGCTCGGCCAGTTCGGCGATCGCCAGATCTTCGGCGAGATTGGTGCGGATGTACTCGGTCACTCGGCGAATCCGGCGCGGCACCAGGCGTTCGGGCCGCGTCGCGCCGCCGCGCCGCGCGTCGTTGCCGCTCGAATAGTGCTGCAGCAGGTGCGCGGCGAGCGCGTGAGCCAGCGTATCGACATACAGACGCGAATCGGCCGGATCGCGGGCGGCGCGATGCAGCGCGGCAAGCATCGCGGCGATCAGCGGATCGTTGAAGCGCATCGCATCGCCGAGCGACAGTTGACGCGACGCGTCGAGCCCCATCTGTTGCGCGACGCTGTCGATCAAATCGCGCTCGATGTGCACGTGCAACGTAGACAACGGCTCGTCGCTGATCGAATGCCAGCGCCATGAGATCGGCGTGGGCGGCACGAACCACAGGTCGTTCACGCGCATATCGGCGCTTTCCCAAGCTCCGCCGAGGTTGCGTTCGAGATGCTCGGCGCCGCTCGCGAGCGTCATCAGCGTGAAGTCGCGCAAACCGGGCGCTTCGAGCAGGTCTTGCCGCACCGGCTCGAGATACGAGCGCAGCACCAGATGCCGCCACTCGCGATCCACGCTCGACACGAGTCGCTGGCCGGCCATGTAGCGGTCGTAGGCGAGCGTCGTCGTGAGCTTCGGAATTCGTGCCATCACATCCCCTCGAAGGAGGTGCCGTATGGAAGGAGAAACGCCGCCGTACCCGTATTGCCGGTCCACTGTCAGCGCAAGATCACAAAAATGATAGCAAGGAACCGGCTACCGACATTCCACGAAATCGCTAATCATTGAGGTTGTCGTCTTTCACGCGTTTAGAACGCCGGAGCTACCGTTTCATGGAACATGAATGCGATACGCTGCCGCAATGGCTGACCGGCTCGCCGCAAGGCGAAGCCGGGCACGCGTCGGCAGCACACCCGAGAGCGGCATCCGCCCAACCGGCTTACCCGGCCGGCGCGCGGCACGCCGCGCAATCAGCCCACGCGGCTGAAGCAGTGAAGATGTCTCCCCGCGCCGCGAATGGTGCGGGTCGCAGTGGCTTTCTGACTCTGTTCACCGAGGAAGAAATCGGCACGCCGTCGCCCGCGGCGCGGCGGGCCGCGCCGCTGATCGGTCCGCTCGGACGGTTCGGCAGCGCGCAGGACCGCATGGAGTTCGTGCGTCGGCGCATCAGGCAATTGGGCTTCGACTCGTTCAGCTATACCGCAACGCGCACGTCTTCGCATCACAAGACGATGTTCGTGTTGACGAGCTACGAGTCGCAGGCTTGGCTCACGCGCTATTTCCGCGAGCGCTATTTCGAGCTCGATCCGCGCGTCGCGCTCGCGTCGCCGACCGGCATGCCGTTTCTGTGGAATACCGCCGACCTGCGCGCCGATCTGCCGCGCGCGCAGCTGCGCAGCGAGCGGCTCGGCGCGCTGATCGACATGCTGGAGGCGACCGGCCGCAAGAGCGGCATTCTCACGCAGATGCCGCTGCCGGAGCCGGAGCTGAGCGCGAGCCTGTGCTTCAATTCGGAGATCGGCAACCCGCGCTGGATGACCGAATCGATCGTCGCGGAAACGCTGATGTTCGCGCACTCGATTCATGAGTTCATCTGGATGCACGCGAAAAGCGTGATCGGCATCGCGCCCGCGCAGCAGCAGCGCGTCGCGCTGAGCAAGCTGCAGCACGCGGTGCTGAAGGCGGTCGTGCAGGGGCAGCGCGACAAGGAAATCGCGTATTTCCTCGGGCTGTCGCCGCATAACGTCGACTATCATCTGCGGCGCTTGCGGCAGCTGTTCAACGTGCGCAACCGCGTGCAGTTGATCAATGTCGCGCAGGCGTATCTGTTGTAGTTGTAGTCGGCGTCTGCGCGTATCGATGAAGAGGGCGCGACGGCTTTTCGCTGTCGCGCCCTCTGCTAATCGCGCGGTCTTATCAGCTTTTCAAGCGATAGCCGGTCCTGAAGATCCAGCCGACGATCACGAGGAACACCGCGAGGAACAGCAGTGTCATGCCGAGACTCAGGCCGACGCCGACGTCGCCCAGCTCGTAGAAGCTCCAGCGAAATCCGCTGACCAGATAAACGATCGGATTGAACAGCGTGACGGCGTGCCAGAACGGCGGCAGCATGTCCACCGAATAGAAGGCGCCGCCGAGAAACGTGAGCGGCGTGACGATCAGGAGCGGCACCAGTTGCAGCTTCTCGAAGCTGTCCGCCCAGATGCCGATGATGAAGCCGAGCAGACTGAACGTGACGGCCGTCAGCACGAGAAACAGCACCATCCAGAATGGATGCATGATCTGCAACGGCACGAACAGCGCGGCGGTCGCGAGAATGATGAGCCCGAGCAGGATCGACTTGGTGGCCGCCGCGCCCACATAGCTGACGACGATCTCCAGATACGATACGGGCGCCGACAGCAGCTCGTAGATCGTGCCCGTGAAACGCGGGAAGTAAATCCCGAACGACGCGTTCGCGATGCTTTGCGACAGCAGCGACAACATGATCAGACCCGGCACGATGAACGCGCCGTAGCTGATGCCCTCCACTTCCTTGATACGCGAGCCGATCGCCGAGCCGAACACGACGAAGTACAGCGACGTGGAAATCACCGGCGCGATGATGCTTTGCATCAGCGTGCGCCACGTGCGCGCCATTTCGAACTTGTAGATCGCGCGCATTGCGTAGATGTTCATGGGTTCCCCCGCAGCAGACTGACGAAAATGTCTTCGAGCGAACTCTGCGTGGTGTGCAGGTCCTTGAAGCGGATACCGGCGTCGTCGAGCGATTTCAGCAGCGCGATGATGTCGGTGCGCCCGCCCTCGCCTTCATAGGTGTAGGTCAGTTCGTTGCCGCCGTTCGCGACCGCGAGCCCGTAGCCGGCGAGCGAAGCCGGCACCGTGTCGAGGGGGCTCTCCAGTTGCAGCGTCAACTGCTTCGTGCCGAGCTTGCGCATCAGCTCGGTCTTCTCTTCGACCAGCATGATTTCGCCCGCGTTGATCACGCCGATGCGGTCGGCCATCTCCTCGGCTTCGTCGATGTAATGCGTGGTCAGGATGATCGTCACGCCGCTCGCCGCGAGCGAGCGCACGAGCTTCCACATGTCGCGCCGCAGCTCGACGTCGACGCCGGCGGTCGGCTCGTCGAGAAACAGCACGCGCGGCTCGTGCGACAGCGCCTTCGCGATCAACACGCGCCGCTTCATGCCGCCCGACAGCGTGATGATCTTGTTGTCGCGCTTCTCCCAGAGCGACAGGTCGCGCAGCACTTTCTCGATGTAAGCGGGGTTCTTCGGCTTGCCGAACAGGCCGCGGCTGAACGACACGGTGGCCCAGACGGTTTCGAACGCGTCCGTGGTCAACTCCTGCGGCACGAGGCCGATCAGCGAGCGGGCCGCGCGATAGTTGGAGCCGATGTCATGGCCGTCCACCGTCACGCCGCCTTCGCTCGCGTTGACGATGCCGCAGACGATGCTGATCAGCGTGGTCTTGCCCGCGCCGTTCGGCCCGAGCAGCGCGAAGATTTCTCCACGGTGGATCGCCAGATTGATGTTCTTCAGTGCCTGAAAACCGCTGGCATAGGTTTTCGACAGATTCGTGACCGAAACGATTGGCTGCATGGACTCGATGATGGCCGACACCGCTGTTGAATGACAGGAAACGGCGCGAAGGAACGCGCCGCATCCGCAATGTAATGGAAAGTGCGAAAGCGTGCAGCGCACGCGAGCGGACGAACAGATCGTGCGGTTGCGGCGCTACGTGCGCGAAAAGGCGGTGGCGCTCGGGCTGTCGGCTCGTCGGGCGTGGGCCCCGGCTCGGTCCGCACGCTTTGTTGCGCGGCTCGCCGGTCAAACAGGCGCTGCGACGACTCAGACCTCAAGGCTGCGCACAGACAAAACTACTCGCCAGATTTACATTGCCTCGGCCGAGATAGCGCGGAAACCCGGGATAGCGGCACAGCGGCCGCGAGCGTCCATTCGTCGCCGCGGCGAGATCTGTGGCCATCAGCGTTTCGGGCGCGACGCCGCGCGTGACCCACGCGTCGAGCGCGCCGAGCAGATCGACCGATGGAATGAACACGCCGTTGCCATGCTGAAACCCCGGCACCATGTACAGCCGCATGAAGCGATCCACCTCGCCCTTGCCGAAACGCGCGACTAGCGCGTCGTGATATGCGATCGTCTGGTTCGGGCTGATCACTTCGTCGGCGAGACCCTGCAGCGTGATCAGCTTGCCGCCGTGCGCGATGTAACGCGACAGGTCGGGGTTCATCGCGCCGATCGTGCCCGACAGCGCGATCAGTTGCGCGCGATATTTGCCGGGGCGTTGCGGATCGAACGTCAACGAATCGAAGTCCGCGTCGCGCGCGACGAAGTAGCGCAGATAGCCGTCGCCTTGCGCGAACAGATAGCCGTTCGCATAGAAAGTCGGTACCGGCTGACGCCGCGGCTGATGCGCGAGCCCGAGCGCGCCGGTCAGTTGCGTGCCCTGGAACACGTTGTAGCCGCGATAGCCGCTCACCTCCCACGCGAGCCGATACGGCAGCGACAGCCCGTCGCGCATCGCCAGCATGGTGGCCAGTTGTGCGTCGGTCAGACACGCATCGTCAGATGAAGGGCGCAGCGCGCAACGCAGCGAATCGACAATTTGCGCTTCGTGCGCGCGACATGCTTCGACGTCGCTGACGATGCCGTCCGCCATGCCGTCGAGCCGGTCGCATACCTCGAGCGTGCGTTGATAGACGCGTTCGAGCAGCGCCGGCGGCACGAAGCCGCCCGGCGTACCGTACTCGGCCTGGCCGAGCTTCACGCCGATCAGCCGCACGCCGGAAAAATTCAGCGCGGGCGCATTGGCGATCACGCCGTCGTAGTCGTCGGGGAAGCGCTGCATCACCGTGTAGCCTTCGCGGCCCCCCGTCGAGCCGCCGGCAAAATACATGCGCTGCGGCGGCCTGCCGTACGCGTGCGCGATCAACGCGAGCGCGACGTCATGGGTTTTCTTCAGATGCGCGTAGCCGAAGTTCGTCACCGCTTCATCGACGAGACCAAACTCCGCGAGCGACGAATCGCCGACATGCCCCGAGTCGTCACCGAACGTCGCGTAGCCTTGCGCGAGCGGCGCGCGATCCGGCGAGAACGGCATCACGCCGGTGCCGCTGACAACCACGCCGTTGTACCCGCCGCCGCCGATCTGCAACGCACGGCCATTCCAGCGACTCGGCAGATTCAGATCGAAGCGGATGTCGGGCGTTGTCCGATTCAGCGCCTTGATGCGCCCCGTGATGCGGCAATACTCGCCGCCTTGCTGATTGCCCGGCGCGGTCGCGCCGATCATCGCCGCGCTTTCGATCAGCGCGCCGGCCGTCGGGATCTCGATCAATTCGGGCGACAGCACCGCGCCCGCGAACTCCGCGCAGTGCATCGCGAACGGTGTCTCTTTGGCCTGCGCGGCCGTGCGATGCATCGCGAGCCACGCGAGCACGACGACGCTCATCACGGTTGCGAGTCCAACGAGCTTGCGCGTCGTGCGCATCGTGGTCGTGATGCGCACGACGCGCTCGCGTCGTGTCATTCGCAACCCGCGCCATTCGCCTGTGCGCCCGACTGCTGCCCTTTCCAGCCGCTCCAGCCGCGCGCGATCATCAGCAGCGCGCCGATCGCCGCGAGGTCGCCGCCGAGCCCGACCAGCACCGCGCGAAAACCGTGAAACGTGTGCGGTGTCGCCGTGTCGATGATCAACGACACCAGCGTGCCGGTCACGAAGCACACGAGTCCGGTGCGCCCCACCGTCACGACGGCGGGCAGCCGCCTCGCTAGCCACGCGATACTGCCCATCCGCACGAACTGGGCTGCGAGCCACGCGATGACGATGAAATTGATCACACGTTCCACTGAAAGATTCTGCTTGTGCGTGCCGGGCAAAGGCTGCGTCAGCACGAAAAGTTTGACCATCGCGAAGCCAAGCACCGCGACCACCGCGACGCGCGTGAGCCACTGCGCGGTATAGCTCGCATGAAAACGTTCGCTGATCGGCTGCACGCGGCACAGCATACCGAGCACGAACATCAGTTGCCACGCAAACGGATTAAAAGCCCAGTCGGCGACGGCGTCAATGCTGAATAACGCGGCGAGCGGCCGCGCGACGGCCCACACCGCGACGCTCACCGCGAGCGCGAGCGATGCAGAGCGGCGCGCGAGCGGCACCATCACGGGCACGCATAGCGCGAACAGCACGTACATCGGCAGCACGCTGGACAGATACGGTTGCCGGCGCAACAGCGCGATATCGAATGCTTGACGCCATGGCTGCAACGCGAACGGCGGCCAGCCGGTCATTTCTACCATCGGCCGATTCAGATCGAGCAGCGCGAGAATCGCGCCGGACACGAGCGTCAGCATCGCCGTCAACAGATACGCGCAATAGATCTCCCCGCAGCGTTTGAGGAAGCGCAACTGCGCCGCGTGTTCGCCGCGATGCGCAAGCACCGCCGTATACGCCGCGGCCGATGCATAGCCGCCGAGAAACACGAACACCTCGGCCGAATCGCACAACGCGTACGCGTGCAGCATCAGATGCGATAGCGTGCTGCCGGGAATGTGATCGAGCACGATGACGATCAGCACGATTCCGCGAAAGAAATCGACTTCGACCGATCGTCCACGGCCACGGCCTGGGGTTTCCATTCGTCTTCTCGAAGAATGCGCGCTGGCGGCACGCAAGAACGTCAATGGCCACGCATCAGCGGGTGCGATCCTGAACGCACGCAGGCTTTCTTATCGAGCATCGGTCCGATCCGTCAGCACTTCGCGCTCAAGCGAAGGCCGGCATGACCAGCCGGATGGCGGGCTGTTCGCTAAAGGGATCGGTGGCTGGCGGAAACCATGTCGCACTCCTGTCCTCAACTAACCGCTTGACCACAGTTGGGTCTCTGCGGCGTGAGTCTGCCGGAGAGCGAAATCGGTATAGCGATCCTCGACGTAGTCCGTGACCGTCGATTTCAGCACAACGCCGGTCAACAGCACCAGGACAAACGAGACCGCGACGCCCGCGCCCATGACGAGCGTCCGCTGATAGCGGTTCAGCCTGCTCGGCTCATCAACGCGTGAGTCGCCGTTGAGCGTGTGAACCACGCGTCCATGCCTGCTGGAATCTGTGCTCTGTGATGGCATGGCGGACCTGAATCAGGGACGCAAGGAATGATTTCCGCATCATACGGCGATTCCGACTCGTTGCGTGTTTGATGTCGATTGAGCCGCCTGTGGCGGGCGGCGTTGCGGTTTGCGCCTGTCCCCGCCTTCACTTCTGGTCGTCGCCTGTTACGTGAAGCTCGACTGAAACCCGTTCGGCGCGCGGTTGCACTCGTCAGCGCAAGCATTGGCGACGGGCATCGCTGAACTGTTGATAGTTGATGAAACACATAGGCACCCTTTCCACCATCTGCCGTCCCGTCAAGATTTCTGACCTTGCCACGCTCTCCGCGTTAGCAGGCAGTGCCGCCATCTCAAGCGCTGCAGCGCTCAAATACCGGCCCGCGCCGATTCGGACCTGTCCTATTTTTATCCAATCCCAAAAATCCACTATCTGCCGTCCCGTCAAGATTTCTGACCTTGCCATGCTCTCCGCGTTAGCGGGCAGTGCCGCCATCTCAAGCGCTGCAGCGCTCAAATACCGGCCCGCGCCGATTCGGACCGGTCCTATTTTTATCCAATCTCAAAAATATAGACTGAACCCAGTTACAGAGATTTAGCAAAGGCCTGCCCTAGATTGACTCGGCAGAAATCTGGCCGATTCTTACTGCGGCCATGAGCTTTCTGGATCGTCATCGCCCCCGTTTTTGCAGCTGATATCGAACAGCAAGAAATGGCAACGGCGATTTGGCATTAGTTCGCATACCTCAATTCTTTTTCAAACTTTAAAAGGAATCATGTCATGAACAAGTCCTATGTCAGCATCTGGAGTGAAGCCCTTGGGTCGTGGGTGGCTGCATCCGAGCACACTGCACGTCGCGGCAAGCGCAGCAAGTCACGCTGCGTGATGGGTAGCATCGGCGTAGCCTTGGGTGTGATTGCCGGCTACAGTGGGAATGCTGCTGCTAAAGTTGCGAACCCTATTGGCGTCTATGGCAACATTGCTATTGACAATTCGACCAGCACCACCGTCGCTGCTTCTGCCAGCACTCCTGGATCGATAGCGATTGGTGCTGGTGCAAACGCTAAAGGCGACGTTAATTATGACGGTAGCTCGGCCATTGCCATCGGCGATTCAGCCGAGGCGAACGGGGGTGGCACGATTGCACTCGGCGAAATGGCCGTTGTCAACGGTGATCGCTCGGCAGCTTTCGGCTCGGCTTCAACCGTGAGTGCCTCAGATTCTGTGGCGCTCGGTTTCGGGAGCACGGTCACCGCCACCAATAGCGTAGCTTTGGGCGTGAATTCGGTGGCCGACCGGGCGAATACGGTGTCGGTAGGCACGTCCACCGGCCAACGCCAGATCGTGAACCTGGCTGCAGGTACCCAAAGTACGGATGCCGTCAATCTGAGCCAGCTCGGCGGAGTGGTGAATGCGCTAGGCGGTGGGGCGGCGATCAAGTCGGATGGCACGATCAGCGCGCCGAGCTACAGCGTGGGCGGTACGACGGTCAACAACGTGGGTGACGCGTTTGCCAACATCGACGAAAGCGTGCGCCGCAACGCCTGGTTCATCGATAACCTCAACGATGGCCTAGTGATGATCCACAACATCGCGCTCGACAACAGCAAGGACATCGCGATCAACAAAGCCGACATCACGAAGATGAGTGGCGACATCACGAACGTCACCAACAACCTGAACGACGGCACGATCGGTCTGGTGCAGCACGACGCAGCGACCCGGAACATCACGGTGGCCAGGGATCTGGACGGCACGACGGTGGATTTCGGTGGCACTGAGGGCGCGCGCACGCTGAGCGGCGTGAAGGCCGGTGCGCTGAGCGACACCAGCACCGAAGCGGTGAACGGTTCGCAGCTGTACGCGACCAACCAGAACGTGACGGCCAACACGGCCAGCATTGCGGCCAACACGACGAACATCGCCGACAACGCGACGAACGTTGCGGCCAACACGACGGCGATCACCAGCATCGACAGCCGCGTGACCAACGTGGAAGGCTCGGTCACGAACCTGACGCAGCAACTGGACGGCGGCAGCGTCGGCCTGGTGCAGCAGGACGCGACCAGCAAGACCATCACGGTGGCCAGGGACCTGGACGGCAC
>NZ_VZQN01000043.1:0-72907 GCF_014397645.1 Paraburkholderia sp. 31.1 | reverse complement strand
GCAGGTTGGCCGGATCGAGCGAGATCGCCTGCGTCTTTAGCGTCGACATCGGCGCGAGCGTCTCGTGAAAGCCGATCGACGCCATCGCGATCAGGCAGATGATCAGCGGGAACGCGACGAAGTCCCATCCGTTTGGACGCAGCCGTCGTGCGGATGCATTGGCGGTGCGGTTCAGGTTGAAACCGAACTCCATCAGTAACCTCCGGGGCCGTGGGTATTTGCGCACAGCGAAGTCGTGCCGCCGTACAGGGCGGCGACACATGCATCGATTCGCGAGGGATTGTTGAGTTGGAACATGACGAATCGCAAGTTGATGAAAGGGCTCATTCAGCAAGCAACGGCCACGACGAGGCAACGCCACAATCTTTCGATAATGGCGTTGATTCGTGACAGAAACCTGGCAGGACTTAAGAGAGCAGCGACCCGATTCGGCGCCACAGCGTGACAAGCCGATTCGATTGGACCGGATCGAGCGACAGAAGCGACTCGTAGTGAGCGCGCGACTCGTTGCGATAGGGCAGATGCGGCAAAAGCAGAGCGAAATACATGACGTTTCTCCGCGCGTCGTATGTGACGCGGCAAGCGGAAAGCGGGCAGACGGTCCAACGTCGCACGCTTGGCGCGGCGTCAGGTTGCTAGCTGCTTTCCTTCTCTAAGGCTGAAGGGAAGGGGCATAAACAACAACTGTCACTGTCGGGCATGGGGCTCCTCGTCGGGTTGAACTGCGCTCAGGCACGCAGCGTGGTTTTACCGGCCTCGCCAGAACCCGCGACCAGGCGCGGGTATCGGCGAGCTTCGGCCGCAAACCCGAAGGCTTGCGAGGGCGTGCCAGTGTGGACGAGCGAAGGCCGCGTCCACACTGGCGCTCATGATCGAGGTGCACGAAGAAGATTTGCTACGGCGCGCACCGTTCTGCCTGCTGGCGGAACGGCGGCGCGGGGAAGGGGCGCGGACGTTCTGCCGGTCAGGCAGTGAAACTGTTCGAAGATCGACTACTGCAGGTGTCCAAGGCATCAGCCCCATTTGAGAAGACGGGCGAATTCTAGACGCGGTAAAAACCCGGAGTCAACCAGATTCTGTAAGCAGAGCCAACATTTATCGACGAAGGCTTGCGCAACGAGTTCGAGAATCATTGCGTGCGGCCCCGAGAACCCGACGTTGTCTTTATGCGTTTTTTTACTTGCGCTTTTTCGGGCGACGTCAATACAATTCGCCCCAACGTATCGAAGGAGTCACCCATGGACGCATGTTCAGGCAGTGGAAGTCCGATGCCGGCCAGCGCCGGCAACACAACCGCGAGATAGTCGCCGCAGGTTCACTCCTTCGCCGCTAACTCGCCCCATTCGGGTTAGCGCGCTTCAATTCTGACCGGCCTTTGCTGCCGGTTTTCCGTAGCACGCTTCCTCTTTTCTGACCGTCGTCTGCAACCTCTGCTTGCAGAGGCGGTTGCGCTTTCGCATTGCGCTCGTTGTGCGCCGGAGTGCGTCACGGTAACGTCGCTGGCTCGCGCAAGCTTGCATGCCGGGAATGAATTGAACACACGTTTGCCACCTGCGTGTGCGAACAACAACGGAGCGATCCGCCTATAACTTCAACCCCAGATACGTGATGGAAAACATCTACAAGCGCAGACCGCAGAGCTCCGGCGGTGCTATCGCCGTGAGCGCGGTTCTTTCTCTCGGCCTCGTTCCTTGCGCGTTCGCGCAGACACCCGGCGAAGCCGCGCCGACGCAAGCGGCGCCATCGACCGCCCCGGCCGCCCCGGCTCCCGGCGCCACGGACAATGCGGCGCCCGCCGATCAGAGCGTCGCCGCGCCCACGGGATTGTGGGAGCGCTCGAACCTGCTCGGCGACATGGGCGGTTTGCGTCCGTGGCTCGGCAACTACGGTGTGACTTTCAATCTGCAGGAGACCGGCGAGTACATGGGCAACCTCTCGGGCGGGACGAATCGCGGCGGTGCTTATCAAGGCTTGACCGAGTTCGGACTCGTCGTCGATACGCAAAAGGCGTTTGGATTGCCAGGCGGCACTTTCAACGTGTCCGGTCTGCAGATTCACGGCACGAGCCTGACCGCCAGAAATCTGCAAACGCTGCAAACCGCGAGCGGCATCGAAGCCGACGCCGCTACCCGTCTGTGGGAACTGTGGTATCAGCAGTCGCTCGGCAACGTCGACGTCAAGATCGGTCAGCAGAGTCTCGATCAGGAGTTCATGGTCAGCCAGTACGCGGCCACCTTCATGAACGCGACGTTCGGTTGGCCAGTGCTGCCGTCCGTCGATCTGCCGGCGGGCGGCCCGGCCTATCCGCTGTCGTCGCTCGGCGTGAGGGCGCGGGCGTCGTTCGCGAACGGAGTAACCGTGTTGGGCGGCGTATTCGACGGCAATCCGGCGCCAGGCGTCGGCGATCCGCAAAAGCTCAACGCGAGCGGCACGAACTTCAATCTCGGCAACGGCGTGCTCGTGATCGGCGAACTGCAGTACGCGATCAACCAGCCGTCGGCGAATGCGTCCGATCCGAAGCCGGCCGGCCTGCCGGGCACCTACAAGCTCGGCTTCTGGTACAACAGCAAACACTTCGCGGATCAGGGTTTCGACACGAGCGGCGTGTCGCTAGCGAATCCGGCGAGCAACGGCGTGCCGACGAGTCATCGCGGCAACTACAGCTTCTACGCGGTCGCCGATCAGATGGTGTGGCGCGCAGGTTCCGACAGTCCGCGGTCGCTCGGTGTGTTCGCGCGCATCATGGGTGCGCCGGGCGATCGCAATCTGGTCGATCTCGGCGTGAACGCGGGCGTGACGCTCAAGGCGCCGTTCAAGGGGCGCGACAACGACGTGGTCGGGCTCGCGCTCGGCTATGCGAAGATCGGCTCGCACGCGCAGGATCTTGCGAGCGCGCAGCCGCTGTACACGCCGGGCTATCCGTCGCGCGGCGCGGAGACGATGCTCGAAGCCACCTATCAGTATCAGGTCGCGCCGTGGTGGATGCTGCAAGCGGACTTCCAGTACTTCTGGCGGCCGGGCGGCGGAATTCCGCACCCGGACGATTCGTCCCAGCGCATCGAGAACGAAGCGGTTCTCGGTTTGCGCACGACGATTCAATTCTGAGGAACGGTCACCAGGCTGGTACGCGTTTGATCGATCGCTCCAACAACGGCCGCGCGCCGCATCGCCGGACATGATCGGTCGATGCGGCACGTAAGGACGGACGATGACTTGGCGATCGCTGCGTCTAATCATCAACCTCGCTTACCCCTGCGTATGCGCGGCGACCGCGTCCAGCGTGCGCGCCGAGTACACCAGCGTCGCGCCCGCGTTGATCGCCATCGCGACGCCGAGCGCTTCGGCGATTTCCTCGCGGGTCGCGCCGTGCTTCAGCGCCTCGGCCGTATGGACCGTGATACAGCCGTCACAGCGCAGGCTGACCGCTACCGCGAGCGCAATCAGCTCGCGCGTTTTCGCGCCGAGCAGATCGGTCTTCTGACCGGCGCTCGACATCGCCTGATACGCCTTCACGCTTTCGGGCGCGAGCTTCGACATTTCGCCGATACGGCCGAACAGTTCCTTGCGGTAATCGATCCAGTTCAACATGGCAGTGCTCCTTGGTCCATTGCGCGCCGGCGGTTGCCGGCGTCGTGGGACAAAGTATTGCGCCGCGCCGCGATATCCTGAATACTGATTCGACTCAACTTTTAGCGCGCTCGTCTCATGGACACGCTCAGTCGCCTGATCGACCTTGCCCGGCCGCAAGCGAGTCTCGATCTTCGCTGCCTGCTATCAGGCGCATTCGACATCGATCACGCGCCGCTGGAGGCGGGCGTCGCGCCGTTTCATCTGGTGCTCGACGGCAGCTGTGTGATCGAGACCGCCGCCGGCGAGCCGCTCGAATTGCAGGCCGGCGATTTCATGCTGTTTCCGCGTGGCGCCGCGCATCGCGTGCGCGACGTAAAGCGCTCGGCGGGTGGCCTGCCGTTGACGCTCGGGCATGACGGCATGCTGCCGGTGCGGCGCAACGATGGCCGCGAAACCACTGCCACGGCCGCGCACGCGCCCAACGACAGCGCGATTCATGACGGCGTCGATCTGCTGTGCGGCCGCTTCGTCTATGCACCCGGTTCATCGGCGTTGCTGCTCAATGTGCTGCCCGATCCGCTGCACGTATCGCTCGGGGATGCGCAAACGCTCGATGCGTTGCAGGCGGTGATCACTCTGATGCGCGGCGAAGCGGAGCGGCGTCAGCCTGGCGCGCTCGCGATCGTGACGGCCTTGAGCCACGCGCTGTTCGCGATGGCACTGCGCGTGCACGGCGAGCGCAATGCGAACGGCACCGGGATGCTCGCGTTGCTGACGGACGCACGCCTCGGCGCATCGGTGCAGGCCATGCTCGACGCGCCCGAACGCGCATGGACGATCTCCGAACTCGGCGAGCGCGCGGCGATGTCGCGCGCGACATACGCGCGCCACTTCAACGAGCGCGCGGGCATGACCGTGATGGATTTTCTGACGCAGATCCGCATGGCGATCGCCAGCGATCTGCTGTTGCGCACACAACGCAGCGCGGCGGACATCGGCGAGGCGGTCGGCTATCAATCGGAGGCGGCGTTCGGCAAGGCGTTCGCGCAAAGCGTCGGTGTGACGCCGGGACGTTACCGGCGCCGCACGCCAACGGACGATGCTCTGGATGACTGACTAAAGACTCAACGCGTGGGCGATTCTATCTGGGCGGTCCGCCCTTGCTGAACGCGCGCTTTTCGAACGACGCCATCAGTCGCGCGACCATGAGCGCGCAGACCGTGCCGAGCGTCACTTCGGCAAGCCGCAGCAAGGCCTTGTCCCACGCCGGGCCGATGCCTGGCGCCAGCAGCATGATCGTCGCGGTGATGCCGCCGAGGCGCGCTGCGCTGCCGACGTTGACGACCCAGCAGATCAGGATCGCGACCGCCACGGTCGCCGCGTACGCGGCAAAATGGCCGCCGCCCGCGAGCGTGCCGATCAGCCCGCAAATACCGCCGACCATCGCACCGATGAACTGGTCGCGCGACAGCTTGCGAGTGTCGATATAACTATGCTGGCTTACCGCGATCGCGGTGATCGCGGCCCAGAACGCCTGCTCGGTGTGCAGCGCGCGAGCGATGCCGAACGCGAGACTCGCGCCCGCCACCGCCTGCACGGCCATGAAGCCGCCCTCGATCAAGCGGTCGCCGAGCGGCAGCGTCTTCAGGAAAGCGAACAGCGCATCGGCGGCGTGCGTGCGTGAGGAAGGGCTTGAATCGTCGGACGGAGTCATCGGATGAAGGCGGCTCGGCTGGGCAGGGGGTGCCGTATTCTAGCGGCTCCGCTTTACGCTTCCATTGCTAGCTAGATCGTGCCGAACAGCGCGCGCGGCCGGTCGCGCAGCGTGTGCGCGAGAATCTGCAGGCCACGCGTCAACTGCTCGCGCGACTCGGCGCAAGCGAGGTTGATGCGCACGCCGTGCTCGACCGTCGAGCGATCGACCGCGAACGCGGATGCGGGCATCGTGTTGACCCCGCGCGCGAGCGCGTTTGCCGCGAAGTCGTCCGAGCGCCACGGCGGCGGCACGCGCAACCACACGAACATGCATGCGGGGTCGCTCTTCAGATGCTCGGCGGGCAATAGTTCGCGCGCGCCAGATCGAATCACTGATAAGGGGGATGGTCGTGCAATATGACCCCCCCCTTCGAAAACACCATCCCCCCCTCCGAAAGGGGGGGATTTGAAAAGCGACTGGCTCTATCTTTCTTCTAGAAATTCACAATGCATACGGGGCCGGCGCCGCTGGCCGCTCACGCCGACCTGGTGCCGTATGCGATTTTTTTATGTTGGCTTTTTCGTCCTGTTTGAACTGGTTGCTCGTGTGAGTGGAATTCCAGATGCGAATGTCTTTCGCCGCATCTGTCGAGCGGGCCGGTCTTCAAGTCGCCAGGGCGAAAGAAAAAAGGTGATAGATGAATATCCTGTTGGTGGAAGACGATCCCGCGCAAGCTGATTCGGTCGAAAGGGAAATCGGGCAATCCGGGCATCGAATAAACAAGGTCGAGCGGGGCAAGGACGCAATCAGTTTTCTTCAGGCCAACGAGGTCGATCTCGTGGTGCTCGACTGGGAATTGCCGGGCATGAGCGGCTTCGAGGTGCTGTACTGGATACGCCGTCACCTGGGCCGCGAACCCGCGGTGCTGTTCGTGACCAGCCGACTTCTGGAAGTCGACATCGTGCAGGCGCTGGACGCCGGCGCGGATGACTACGTCGTCAAGCCGTTCCGGGCCAAAGAGCTGGGGGCACGGGTAGGCGCGCTGTTGCGTCGCACACGACGCAGCATCAAGGTGGAAAGTGCAATCGCGGTTGGGCCGTATGTATTCGACGTCACGCAGCGCAGTGTTTTTCTGCACGGCGAATCGATCTTGTTGACGGAAAAGGAATTCGACGTGGCGGCCTATTTCTTCGCGAACGTCGGACGGGTCGTTTCCAAGCGGCTTCTGGCGAAGCTTGCGTGGGGCCGCGAGCTGGATAGTACGTCGCGCACGATCGACACGCATATCTACCGGCTGCGACGCAAGCTGGCCCTGCATCCGGACAACTGCGTGCGATTGACGACCATCTATACGCACGGCTACCGCCTCGACGAGGCCGATGCTGGCAGCGCGGAAGCGCAAGCGCCGGCGAGCACCGAGCCGGAAGACGCTGTCGCGGAGAAGGACAGGTCCGAGCAGGGCGCGCAAAGCGATCTCCGCTAGCGATCCGAAACGAGGCCATGAGCGACCTGAAGCGGATTGCGCTGGTCGCGCCTCGTTGCGCGGCTCCTCATTGAGCCGTCATACGGCTCGGCGTATCTTGAAAGCAAATTCACAACGACCCTCCATGCCTCTCACGGATAGCCGGTGAGAGGACACCTCATGAATACAACCGCTGATAGTTTCGAGCGTGAATGGATCGTCTCGCTGATCCAGACCAAGATGATGCCGCCGCGTCTTCCCGCGGGTTGCGTGCAACGGCCGGGATTGCTCCGGCGACTCGATGAACGACGTCCGCGTCACATTACGCTCGTGACCGCGCCCGCGGGTTTCGGCAAAACGACCTTGCTTGCCGCGTGGAGCGAAGCGCAAACGAGAAAGAAGCGTCCCGTTGCGTGGCTCAGTCTCGATGGAGAAGACGACGATCCGCAGCAACTCGGGGCCTATCTGGTGGCGGCGCTTTGTCGCGCGTCGCAGGAGATCGCGTGGCAGGCACAGCAACTTCTCGATAACGATGCACACACGCCGGTCAGAACGGTCATTTCAGTGCTGCTCAATGGCATCGCCGCATACGGCCGCGGTGTTTTCCTGGTGCTCGACGACGTCGACCGTCTGAGCGCGAAACCCGTTCTCGCGATCGTGTCGCGCCTGCTGCGCTACGCGCCCGACAACCTGCACGTGCTGCTCGGCGCGCGCGGCGAACCGGCGCTGTCGCTGAGCGGGCTGCGCTCGCCCGACAAACTTTCGCGTGTGAATGTCGACGATCTGCGCTTTTCGCTCGACGATGCCCAGGCGTTTTTCGATCACACCGGTAACGCGCTGCTCAACCGCAACAGCGTCGAGTTGTTGAACAGCGCGACCGAAGGCTGGGTGGCCGGTTTGCAACTGGCTTCGCTCGGACTGAACCGGGTCGATGACGTGGCCGCGCTCGCCAGTCATCTCGCCGGTTCCCGCTTCGGCATCGATCGCTACCTGAACGATACGGTGTTTGCGCATTTGCCGCCGCCCATGCTGACGTTTTTGCTGTACACGTCGATTCTCGAGCGGCTTACGGCGACGCTGTGCGACGATGTCATGGGCGGTGAGGGCGAAAGCGGAGAAAAGCTGGGCTGGCTCGAGCGGCATAACGTGTTCATCCGGCCGCTCGATGAGACGCAGAACTGGTATCGCTATCACGCATTGCTGAGCAATGCGCTTCGCCGCCGTCTCATGCGTCAGACGCCACGACAGGTTCCGTTGCTGCATCGCCGGGCCAGCCTGTGGTTCGCGCGGGCTCGCCTGTGGCGCGAAGCCGTGCGACATGCGCTGGCAGCGGGCGACATCGGGCAGGCGGCGCAGTGGGCCGAAAACTGTGCGATGGAGATGCTCCAACGCGGCGACCCGTTCATGCTGCCGGGCTGGATTCGCAAACTGCCGCCGGACGTGATCGCGGGTCGACTGCGCTTGCGTCTGGCGAAATCCTGGGCTCTCGCGATGTCGCTTGAGACCGCGCGCGCGTCGAAGGAGATCGGCGAGATTGCCGACGAGTTCGAACGAATGGTCCGTGATGATCGGTCGGTAGCCGACGAGGTCGCATGGGCGGAGATCAACGCGATCCACGCGGTGATCGCTTGCGTGAACGACGACAGCGAACATGCGCTGGAACTCGGGCGTGCCGTTGAGGCATCGACGGCGCCTGCGGAACCGTGGGTACGCCATTACGGGCAAAGCGCGGAGATTTTCGGCTTGATGTATAGAGGGCAGTTCGCCTACATCTCCCGCGTATGGAGAGCGCGGGTCGATCAGGTGGGACTCAGCCGGAAGCCGAACAGCGCGGATATGTTGCGCGACGCGGTGTACGGCATCGCCGCGCTGATACACGGCGAACTTCCCGATGCGAGGCGGGTGATGGAGGTCGCGATGCGGTACTCCGAAGACAAGCTAGGAGAGTGGTCGGCGGGCGCGGCCGCGGTAGCCGGTTGCCTTGCGTCGATTTACTACGAGTGCAACGAGCTGTCCAAGGCGCGGAAGTTGATCGACGGTCGCATGACCATCGCGCTGGAGACTTCGCCGCTCGCCGCATTGATGCGCTATATGCTTACCGCGTCGCGCCTGCTGTGGCGGGATGGCAAAAAAGGGCCGGCGCTCGCCGTTCTCGAGGACGGTCGACAGCTCGCGATAACCCGTCGATGGTTGCGTCTGAAGCTCGCGTGCGATGCGGAAACCGTCAGACAGCTGCTTGCCGACGGTAGGGTGGTCGAGGCGCGACAGGTCACCGACGAACTGAGCGCGAGTGTACCGATGATGTGCGAAGGGCGACGGGGCTCGGCGATGGAAACGTGGGCAAGCTACTGCGTGCTGCAAGCCCGCGTTCTGCTCGCTGAAAATGCCGCCGGCGACGCCGTTGGCTTTCTCTCGCGCTCACTCGACAATCTGGTTGCACTGGGCTGGCGCTATGCCGAGGCCGTCGTTTCGCTGCTGCTTTCTCTCGCGCATGAGCAGAACGGTGCCTCGGAACAGGCGTTCGCCGCGCTGGGAAACGCGCTGCGGATCGGCGGCGCGATGGGGATGATCAATAGCTTCGTGGACGAGGGGCCGCCGATGCGTGCGTTACTGGAGCGCTTTCGCCGCACGCCATCGGAAATCGCGACCGGGCACGCCACGTATATCGGCACGGTGCTGTCGGCTTTCGACGAGGCCGATAACACGCCATCTTCTTCGTCGAGCTATGCCGACACGAAGATGACGCCGGGCACACTGAGCGCGCGAGAACTCGAAATACTGGGCTACGTCGCTCGCGGGCTGTCCAACAAGGAAATCGGACGATCATTGAATCTGGCACCCGAGACGGTCAAATGGCACATGAAGAACGTGTTCGAAAAACTGAACGTCAATTCGCGGTACGAGGCCGTGCAGAGTGTCTTCGGCATTCAGCCTGGAGCCGACTGAAGCGCCGTGCCGCGTGATGGCGCCGTCATCCGGTCACCTCACCGCGGCTCTCGTCCGAACGCTTCGCGCAGCTTGCGCTTGGCCCGCTGCAACGTATCGCGCCGCTCCTTCGGCAGGTTTCGGCCCGCTCGATTGATGTAGAAATTGAGCATCGACATCGCCGATTGAAACGGCGTGCCCTTGCGTCGACGGCTCGCCGTCGACGAGTGCTTCAACGATTGCGCGATGGACTCCGCGCTGCCGGTTTTGAAAATATCCTTCTGGATGTCCATCGCGTCGCTCGTTTCCATTACGTGATGCGACCATCTCTTCGCGCCGGATGCGCCGCTCGACTTCGCGGTTTTAGCACGATGCGCGGCGTGCGCCTGCGCGTGGCGCTGACGCGCTGGCCGTCCCGACCTGCCACGAGACACAGGGCGTTTCGATTTGCTGCCGGTCTTTCGGGTCGCCATTGTGTTGTCTCCTGAAGCGGAATGTCGGACTCGCCACGCGTCGAAAATGGTCGATTTGGCGATCAGAGCTTCACGCCACCGGCCTCGGGCGCATCCGACGAACCCGCGGGAATGTCACCGACGCCGAGGTCGTCGCGCCTCGTATAGACGTCGCCCCAGTACGGTTCGCTGCCGTAGTACTGATGCACGGTGGTGGCCCACGTCTGATCCGCCATCGATGGCCAGTGATCCTTATCAAATCCCGGTGCGTTCTTCACGCGCTCGGCCACCATGTTCAGCACGAAGCATTTTTCCTGCGTATCGAGTGTCAGCGCACTCCACGGAATCGCGAGCAGCTTGTCGCCAATGCCGAGAAAACCGCCGCTCGACAGCACCGCATACGCGACGCGGCCCGAACGCACGTCGAGCATGATGTCCTTGATCTTGCCGATGTGCTCGCCATCGCTGCTGATAACCTTGTTGCCGTCGAGCGTAGCCGCTGCCATAACATCCGGACCTGGGCCTTCCGCGGTCGCGGCGCCTTTACCGACGATGTTCGCACCTTGTGTCTGGGTCTGCATCACCATGATGGGCTCCTTTTTGAAGGGGTGAATGTACCGAGGCATTTAGCAACGGCCGTTCCATCTAGCCATGCGGCGCCGTTACGCCGTGGCGCGCGGCGCATCCGCGCGACGAGGCACCGCGTGCGTAAAGGATGCGAGCGCGTTTGCAATTATTTCGTCAGTGCCGACGCCAGCGCTGATCAGCAAAGCGCGATGCGCGCATGCGACGACTGCATCGCGCGGCATAGGCCTTGCTCGACTCTCAGTGATGGCAGCAGGGAACCGAAGGATCGCACCCGTCCTTTTACTTCAGGGAGAACCCAGATGAGCAAGTATCCGAAGGCATGGCTGTTCGCGGCATGTGTGGTGGCGTCGGGCGCCGTCGCGTCGGGCGCCGCGTTCGCGCAGGCGGGCGGCGGTAATGGCAATAGCGGCGCCGGCGGCGGCAACGCGCATGGCGCGGCGACCGCGGCGCCGACGGCGGGCAACGAGCCCGCGTCGAATGTCACGGGCAGCACCATGGGATCGACTTCGTCGATGAAACATCATCACAAGAAGTCGAAGGCAAACAAGCCGATGACCGATATGACGAACACGCCCGGCGCCAATGCCAGCAGCGATACGAAGGGACAGTAACGCTGGATCGATGCGGGCGCGGCCATGCACCTGTGCGTTCCTCGTAACGCGCCGGCGTCGATTCAGCGCTGAGCCCGTCACTGGGCCCTTGGTTTCGGTTCGGAGGCCATTTCCCGCGCAGCGCGCCGCGTACGCACGCGTGCCGTGGCTCGCAAATGTGCCGCGGCGCTTTTGTCTTTCGCGGCGGTGGCTTTCTTGCGCACCACGCGCGACTTTTCTAGCAGACTCGTCAACGAACCGTTGATACTGTCGTCGACCGACGACTCGCGCGTCTTGCGTCCTTTGCCGCCGGATGCGCGCGCGAGTTTCGCCGCACGCTTTTCCGCCTGCGCGAGCAGCACCGCAAAGGCCACTTCATCTACCTTGAGTCCGCGGCGCGATTGGCCTGGCGCGAGGCTCTGCAACTCGTCGGCCTCGAACGCGCTGATGATCGCTGGGTGGATATAGCAGCGCCGGCAGACGGCGGGCGTATTGCGTAGCAGCGTCGCCACTTCTTTCACGATCGCGACGATATGACGACGCGCTTCGGCCGCGCTGCTGCACATCAAGCGGCGCAATGCCGCGAGCGCGTACACGCTGCCGGCCCACGTGCGGTAGTCCTTGGCGGTGAAGTCCGCGCCGCTTACGCGGCGCAGGTAGTCGTTGATATCCGTCGAGCCGACGCTGTGGCGCGTGCCGTCTTCGTCGAGATACTGGAACAGGTCGTGACCGGGCAGCTCCGCGCAACGTCGCACGATGCGCTTGATGTTCGGATTGTCCACTGTCACGTCGTGCTCGATGCCGCTCTTGCCGCGAAACTGGAAGCGCAATTGACCGGCCCTGATCTTCACGTGCTTCTTGCGCAGCGTCGTCAATCCGTACGAGTGGTTATCGCGCGCGTATTCTGCGCTGCCGATGCGGATCAGCGTCGTGTCGAGCAACTGCACGATGGCCGCGACGACCTTGTCGAGCGGCATGCCGGGCAGCTTCAGATCACGCGCCACGCGCGCGCGGATTTTGGGCAATGCGCGGCCGAACTCGGCCATCCGTTCGTACTTGTCGGCGTCGCGCGTTTCGCGCCAGTGGGGGTGATAGCGGTACTGCTTGCGGCCGCGCGCGTCGCGGCCGGTCGCCTGCAGATGACCGCGCGGATCGGGGCAGATCCACACGTTTTCGTACGCGGGTGGAATCGCGAGCGAATTGATGCGTTGAATCTCGTCCTCATCGACGATGCGTTTGCCGTCGACGTCGAAATAGATGAAGCCGTTCCGCTCGCGCTTGCGTGTGTAGCCGGGCCTCGTGTCGTCGGCGTGGCGCAGTCCCGGCGGCATCGGTTGGGGCGCGGTGTTGCCGTTCGCGGTGGTCGGGCTGCGTGATGTGGTCGTGGAATGAGTCGCGGTAGCCATTGTTGCAGGTAGAAGTTTCAAACCCGGTTCGAACCGGTTCGCCGAGTAAGTGCGATGTGTGCCGTGTGATCGGCGGGAAGCAAGGGGGATGCCATCGACAAGTGACCCAGCGCGCTGAGGCGGAACGGTCCTTGCGGAAAAGTCGACGTGACCAACCGGAAAGGGAGCTTTCATGAGCAGCACACTCAACCCCGATGAAGAGCCGCAGCAGACCGTCAAGCAAACGTCCGGCACGACGGGCGCGCTGGGTCCCAGCGACTCGTCCGATAGCGGCAGCGACGTGGCGGGCGCGAGGCGTCACGATTTCGACGTCGATACGGAGCTCGACAATCACGCGCTCGAAGCCGGCGACGCCGCACTCGGCAGCGATACCGATCGCTCAGGTACGGGCGAGCGCGCGTCGGCCGATGGCGATTCGACGTTGGAGATGGACCGCGATATCGACACCGACCACGTCGTGGATCCGCAAGTGCCGCCGGGCGCGGAACGCTCCGACGAGGACGAAACCGACGTCTGACCACGGCGCTTTTGCACACGCGGCGGCTCGAGCTCAACGGCGCAACCGCAGCGTCGGTGCATCGCCAACGTAATGTCAGGCCGCTGAACACTGCCTCAACCAGGCACGTGTTTTGCGTAACCATGCTTGGCGAAGGCGCAGACCTATGCACATGCCTCACGGGCAAGCGCATGAGCGCGGCGCCGCATGAAGGAGAGCACACATGACTGATGCACTGAATGGCTACAAGGTAGCCGTACTCGCCGTAGATGGCTTCGAGCAGGCAGAACTCATGGAGCCGAAACGCGCGCTCACCGAGGCGGGCGCGACGGTCCATGTGATCTCGGCGAAGCCGGGCAAGATCCAGGGCTTCAAACACGTCGACAAGGGCGATTCCGTCGACGTCGATGCGACCTTCGACAAGGCCAGTCCCGACGACTATGACGCGCTGGTGTTGCCGGGCGGCGTCGTGAACGGCGACGCGCTGCGACTGCTGCCGCAGGCGCAGGCGTTCGTCAAAGCGGTCGACAACGCGAAGAAGCCGATCGCGGTGATCTGTCACGGCACGTGGCTGCCGGTATCGGCGGGGATCATCAAGGGGCGCACGGTGACGAGCTGGCCTAGCCTGCAGGACGATATTCGCAACGCGGGCGGCACGTGGGTCGATCAGGAAGTGGTCGAGGACGGCAATCTTATTTCGAGCCGCAAACCCGACGACCTTCCCGCGTTCAACAAGGCGCTGATCGCGCAACTGACGAAGCGCAAGGCGGCTTGACCGCGGGCGGCGCGCGCGTTGGCTTCGGAGCCTGCGCATCGGTGATTCGACAGGGAGAAAATGCATGAAATTCCGGTATTCCCTACAAGTGTTGACTGCCGCGCTGGCCGTGTTGGGCGTGAGCGCGGGATCGATCGACACGGCCAGCGCGCAGGCGAGCGATGCGCCCGCGAGCGCAGCGCCGACCGGCAGCACGACGCTGTCACCCGCGGATCAGCAGTTCGTGCTCGAAGCGTCGAAGTCGGACGCCACTGAAATCGCCGCTGGCAAGGTCGCGCTGAAGAACTCCAACGATCCGAATGTCAGGAAGTTCGCTCAACAGATGATCGCCGACCACACGAAGCTGTCGCACGCAATGGCCGGGCTGGTCGCGAAGAAGGGCTTCAAGCCGACGCCGTCCGCGGATTCCGCGCTGGTCGGCAAACTGCAGACGTTGAAGGGCACCGAGTTCGATCAGGCCTATGTCGAGCAGGTCGGCGTGGAAGCGCATCAGCGCGCGGTCGACCTGTTCCAGCAGCAAAGCGAGAGCGGCACTGACTCGCAACTGAAGGCCGCGGCCGCGCAAGCGCTGCCAACCATCAAGCATCACCTCGAGATGGCGGAGCAACTGGCCGGCAAATTGAAGGGCTCGTCATGAACGCGATCCTGCCACGGCCTGCTTATGAGGACTCTCTGATGCAGATCACTTTCCCCGATGACGAAGCGGCCTTCGACGGCGCCAATCTGACCGTGCGCTTTCTTGCGCGCGTCGATGGCGAGCCAGTGGTTTGCGCGATCACTGCCGAGGCTCTGGAAGATCATTTCGGCGCGGAGTCCGCGCTTGAAGCGGCGTTGATGGCCGCTTTCGACAGAGGCCGTCAGCGCATCCGCTCGGTCTGCGCGGAAGCGCTCGACCAGAACAACGGAGAAGGCGTAGTGTTGCATAGCGGACTGTTCAGAGTGGAAGGCATGGAACCGGATCGCGGCGCCGCGGCGTAGCGCCGCTGCGTGTCGCATTGACTGGGCGCGCTGCTTCCGACTCGCGCCACCGGCGCCAGGATGGTCCACGAACGGCAATTAACGATAAGGAGGCCGTATGTCACTCATCGTCGCGGCACGCTTCACGACTTTTCCCGCTGCGGAAAGCGCGGCGCAAAAACTGTTCGATGCGGGTTTCGTGGAAGAGGACGTCACGCTGTTTTTCGTCAATCCGCGCGGCCAGCATGCGCGTTTCCCGATCGGCGGCGACACCGATACCGACCCCGGCGCGCGAGAAGCGCCTAAAGGCGCGGGCATGGGCGTGACGATCGGCGCGGTGATTGGCGCGGTGATTGGCGTGGCGATCTTCGCGGTGTTTTCCGCGCCGCTGCTGGTGTCGCTGATCGCGGCCGGCGTCGGCGCGTATGTCGGCTCGCTGGTCGGCGCGATGTCGCGCACCACGGAGCGCGGCAAATCGGACCATCGCGTGCCGTATCACGAGGAGTCGCGCGATTCGGGCGTGCTCGTCGCCGTGCACGTGTCGCCCGACAATCAGCTGGACGCCGCGCGCGTGCTGCGTGAAGCGGGCGGCGTGTCGATCGAGAAGGCGACCGGCCGCTGGCAGCAGGGACGCTGGGCCGATTTCGATCCGCTGAAGACTCCTGAGCCGATCAAGGAATTCGCGGAGAAGCGCGCGTGATATGAGCGACGCGGCATACCAACAAAAACGGCCCGATGACGATCATCGGGCCGTTTTCCGTTTTCCGTTTACCGCGCTGTTTCGACGTCGCGCGACACCCGCGGTTGCCGCGCATCGGCGCGGCGGCTGCGCTCGTTCGAGCTGCCTTTCGCTATGCATCGGCTCGCGCGAGGTGCCGGGCACGCGTGATGCGTGCTATCAAATGCAGCCCGCCGCGCGTCGAACCGATTCATCGCGAGGCGCATAAAAAGCCCCGCGCGGCGGATTCCGCGATGAACGAAACCCTTGGAGGTATTGAATGGCTACCAACGTTGTTTCCGTATTGAATGATCTGGTCGAAACGTCGAAGGATGGCGAAAAGGGCTTTATGAAGGCAGCCGAGGATGCGCACGACGACCAGCTGAAGATGCTGTTCCGTTCGAGTGCCGAGGACTGCTCGCGCGGCGCGCGTGAGTTGCAGGATGCCGTTCAGACCCTGGGCGGCAAGCCCGAAACCGGCGGCAGCATGAGCGGTGCGCTGCATCGCGGCTGGGTCGACGTGAAATCGGCGGTAGCGAATCGCAGCGACCATGCGATTCTTGCCGAGTGCGAAAAAGGCGAGGACGTCGCGAAGAAACGCTATCACGACGCGCTGGAGAAGGATTTGCCGGCGGACGTGCGGGCAATCGTCGAGCGGCAGTACCAGGGCGTGCTGCAAACGCATGACCGCGTGCGCGATCTGCGCGACCAGTATGCGGCAATGAAGCATTGACCGACGCGTCAGTGCAATAAGGAAGAGCCGGCTCTGCCAGCCGGCTCTATTACGTTCTGTTCAGTCGAATCGGTGCGAACCAATCGCGCGGATATCAGTCAGCCGCGACCTTCAGATGGTTCTTCACGCTGGTCACGCCCTTCACGCTTTGCACGACATCTTCGGCGGCGGACTTGTCGTCCGCCGAAGGCACCGAACCCGTGAGCCACACGACGCCCTTGCGGGTCTTCACGTGGATATGCGTCGATTTGACGTTCTTCGCGGCAAGCAGATCAGCCTTGACCTTGGTCGTGATGGTGCCATCGTCGATATGCTGGCCGATGCTTTCCGACGACGCTGGCGGGGCCGAAGCGCTGGTCTGGGCGTTCGCGTTCAGCGCGAACGCGACGACGGCGATGCTGCCTGCGGTCTTCAGAAGCTGGATCGTCTTCATGGTTCTCTCCATCAGGTGGTAATGAAAATGGCGGTCTTGTTGGCCGGTGGCCGATCGCGGCCGAAGCCGCTGATGACACACGTGGGGTCGTCGCCGCTACGGTACCGTCAGGGGCCCGTTTCTCGACACCGGACGCTGTACTCGCATCCGCGCTCGATCGAGGCGTTTGCGAAGGGCGGCGTCCGTCCACACACCGTTGCTTCGCAACCATCGTGCCTGCCGGCTGCGAGCCAATCCATGCCGCTCGCGAAAGCCGCATGCACCGGGGAGTTTCGACTGACGAATACGGTTGCAGTGCGACCATGCGCGAGGCCGCCGGAGACGTGAAGAAAGGGACCGGAAATTGCCTGCCGTTTGTAAAAACCGGCGCGCCCGGTCAGGGCAATTCATCCGCCTGAATAAACAAAGCGCAATCAAAACAGCGTCTTGCGCGATCTGGTACGGACGTTGCATTGGTCAGTGAACTCGGCTCGTTGAGTCTGAGGCTATTAACGAACGGGATCATTCCAATGCCTTCAATCGAACTTCGTACAAGGCAGTCTCTCGCACTGACGCCTCGTCTTCAGCAGTCGGTGCGGCTCTTGCAATTGTCGGCGCTCGAGTTCCAGCAGGAATTGCGCACGGCGCTCGATACCAATCCGTTCCTCGAATACGACTCATCCGAAGCGGAAGACGTCGCGCTCGCCGGCACGACGCCAGGCGAAGGTGAAGACGCCAACGCGCCGCCCGCCGTCGATACGCTTGCCGCCGCCGAGCCGGACGGACTGCCGGCGGAAAGCGCCGGTAGCGATACGCTCGAAAGCGCGGGCCAGGACGACATGCCCGCCGATTTTTCCGGCGACTACGGTTCGCGCAACTCGATGCGCCAGAACGGCGACGCGGACGGCAGCGACCCGGCCGATTGGGCTCGCTCGCAACCCACGCTGCGCGAACAGTTGCACGACGCGTTGCGCCTGTACCGGCTAGACGACCGCGATCGCGCGGTGGCCCGTTTCATCATCGAGGCGCTCGACGACGACGGCTATCTGCGGCAATCGCTGGCCGACCTGGCCGATAGCGTCGATCTGGAACCCACGCTGACCGAGGAAGAACTGCTGGTGGCGTTGCGCCTCGTGCAGGCGCTCGATCGTCCGGGGCTCGGCGCGCGTTCGCTATCGGAATGCCTCGCGCTGCAGATCAATGCGCTACCCGCCAATACGCCGGGACGCGACGTCGCGCGGCAGATTGCCGAGCATCATCTGGAAAGGCTCGCGCGCCGCGAGCAGGCCGAGTTGCAAAAACAGATCGGCTGCAGCGCGGAGGAATTGCGTGTGGCTTGCGCGTTGGTGCGCAAGCTCGATCCGAAGCCCGGCAATTGCTACGGCCGCACCGAGGATAACTATGTCGTGCCCGACGTGATCGTGCGTCAGGTGCGCAACAAGTGGGTCGTGTCGATCAATCCGGCGGTGCAGCCGCGGGCGCGAATCCATCGCATGTATGCGCAGCTGTTCGCGCAGTCGGCCGGCGCGAGCCGTTCGCCGCTCGCGCAGCAACTGCAGGAGGCGCGCTGGCTGATCCGCAACGCGCAACAGCGCTTCGATACGATCCAGCGGGTTGCCGAATGCATCGTCGCGCATCAGAAGGCATTCTTCCTGTACGGCGAGATCGCGCTGAAGCCGATGGTGCTGCGTGACGTGGCTGACGAGCTGGGCCTGCACGAATCCACGATCTCGCGCGCGACGGGCAACAAATATATGGCGACGCCGCGCGGCATCTTCGAGTTCAAGCATTTCTTCCCGCGCGAGCTCGGCACCGAAAGCGGCGGAACCTGCTCGGCCGCCGCGGTGCGCGCGCTGCTCAAGGAGATGATCGCCGCGGAAAATACGCGTGATCCACTGTCGGACGTGACGCTCGCGAAGATGCTCGCGGATCAGGGCGTGCTGGTCGCGCGACGCACGGTGGCGAAATACCGGCATCTGATGAAGGTGCCGCCGGCTGAACTGCGCCGGCAGCTTTGACGCGCCGAAGTTTTAACGGGGGTTGAAATAAACCTGGCGGGGGTTTGAAGCAAAGCAGTCATGCAAACAGCAGTACATTGCGCACAGGGTCATGCGAGATCGTCCGCTCGCATGACCCTTTTTCGTATCTGGACGTTTCGCCGGCATGCCTTTACATTGGCGGGTCAATTGGAAAGAGATCGGCGGAACGGGCCGCACAACAACGGGTGAGCGCAATGAAGTATTCGAATCTGGTCGAGCGACTGCAAGGGCGGCGCACGTCGGCGTGGGAAATTCATCGGGTCGCGCAGCAGGCGGCTGCCAGGGGCGAAGACGTGATCGTGCTGAGCGTTGGCGATCCCGAGTTCTCGACGCCCGTGCCGATCGTCGAGCGCGCCATCGATGCGTTGCGGGCCGGCGATACGCACTATACGGCGATGGCCGGTCGCGAGCCGCTGCGCGCCGCGATCGCCGCCGAGCACGCGCGCACGACGGGCTGCGACGTGAGCGCCGCCAACGTGGTGCTGACCGCCGGCGCGCAAAACGGCGTGTTCGCGGTGTCGCTGTGCCTGCTCGAAGCGGGCGACGAAGTGATCGTTCCCGAGCCGATGTACCTGACCTACGAGGCTTGCGTGCGCGCGGCGGGTGCGACGCTCGTCGCGGTGCCGGTCGATCCGGCGCGCGCGTTTCACGTCGACTGCGACGCGCTCGAAGCGGCGATCACGCCGCGCACGAAGGCGATATTCTTCGCGACGCCGTGCAACCCGACCGGCGTGGTGATGCAGCGCGCCGATCTCGAACGCATCGCGCGGCTCGCGTGCGAGCACGACCTGTGGGTGCTGTCCGACGAGGTCTATGCGGAACTCACGTTCGAACGCGATCACGTGAGCATTGCGTCGCTGTCCGGCATGGCGGAGCGCACGGTCACGCTCGGCAGTCTGTCGAAGTCGCATGCGATGGCGGGGTGGCGCGTCGGCTGGGCAATCGGGCCCGCGACGCTGATCGAGCACATGGCGCGGCTCGCGCTCGCGATGCTGTACGGCCTGCCGGGTTTCATCCAGCAGGCCGCGTTGACGGCTTTGGAGAACAGGGCGGAGATCGTCGCCGATATTCGCGAGATCTACCGGCGGCGGCGCGACGTCGTGTTCGAGCGCTTGCATCGTGTGCCGGGCTTGCGGTGCCTGTTGCCCGAAGCGGGCATGTTCATGATGGTCGACGTCAGCGGGACCGGGCTCGATACGACCGAGTTCACATGGCAGCTGTTTCGCGCACAAGGCGTGGCCGTGCTCGACGCGAGTGCGTTCGGGGAGACGGCGAACGGCTTCGTGAGGTTGGGGCTGGTGGTGGGCGAGGATCGATTGATCGAGGCGTGCGAGAGGATCGCGCGGTTCGTGGAAGGGGGGCGGGGCCGAGAGGGCGGTGGGTTGTAGATTGCGACGATCCGGTCGGTGGGCACCACGGCCAGCCGAAGGTGGCTGGGCAGTGCGTTCGACGCGGCTTACTTTTTCCTGCGCACGAATTTCAAGCCGAAGCGCACCAGCCGAGGCATCGTTTCGGGCCGCAACAGCCGTGGGTCATACCCAGCGAATCGACGTTCGTTTTCCTGAAGACACAGTTGCATCAATTCGGGCACGCTGATATCGACATCCGTTACCGACTGCGCGCCGTTTACCGTGAAGTTGTTATCGTGCTCATGGACGTTGCCGTCAGCATCCATCGCACGTGCGAGCCCAATGCGCTCCCACACCAGAAACGCCCACACGCCCGCCACCTTGAGCTCGAAGCGGATGCGCTGCCACCATGAAAGCTGCGCGCGATGCCACGCGACCCAGTTCGCGAACAGCAGAATATGGCGACACTCTTCCTGCATCACCGGCTCGAATGTCTCGGTCAGTGCCGGCGGGAACAGGCCCGAGCGCCGCGCCACCTCGAACAGACCGAACGCGAAGAAGCTGTCGATACATTCGCTATAGCCGGTCACGAGGTAAGCCCGTTCCGTGTCTTTCGGATAGACGTACGACGGCTCGGTCGCGAGCGCGATGCCATACGCATGCACCATGCGCGACAGCACTTCCTTATGGCGGTTCTCTTCCCACGCGTTCAGCGCAAGTGCGTCGCGCAGCTCCGGGGTGTCGAGCGAGGCCGCGTAGGCGGCCATGCGCAGGCGCGCCCTGCCTTCGGTTTGCACGGCGATGTCCCAGATCGGCAGATCGACGATGCGCTTGAGCGTCGCGGCTTCGAGCTGCGGCCACGCGAGCACGGACGGGCGATACGGATTGAAGGTCTCGCGAAACATGCGGCACATTTCCTGCCGGTGCACGTCGGAGCCGGGCGCCAGCGGTCCGTTGACGGTGCTAGTCCAGTGCCGCATCGCGTGGTCGGCGGCGTCGAGGGTCGAGGCGTCGGGCTGCTCGTGCGGCAGTTGCGGCGCGCGAAAGCCGGGGATCAGCGCGGCAGCGTCGAATGCATCCAGTACCAGTTGGTCCATTGGGTATTCTCGACAAGGCGACGAAGGCGCTGTCGATTCTGCCATGACTGCGCAGGTCTGCGCCACGTCGAGCAAAAAGCGTTTTGTAATGTTCGGCGTGCTGTGACGCCGACGGTTGACGCCGCGCAAACTTGCGTCAAGAATCGAGCGCCGGGTGTGCTCCCGAACCCGGCTAGCCCGATTCCAGCGCGTTTCGACTCGTCGCGGAAAACTTCATGATCCATCGCTTCTCTTCTTCATTGCGCCGCTTGCTGACAGCCGGATTACCGGCCGCCGCGCTGACGGTGACGCTTTCTGTCGCTGGTGTGGTGCCGTTCGGCGAACGGTGCATGGCAGCCGCCCAGGCCGATGCGTCGAGCACCTCGGAAAGCACGGCGACGGGGGGAAGCACGGACGCCGCCGCATTCGCGCCGATCGCACCACCCCAGGGGCCGGAGGCGAACGCGTCGCCGGTCGGCGAATCGAGCGAGCCGCACGCGATGACGGCGCGCCCGAACGGCGAGCCGCGCAAGCGGACGGCTGCGCGTGGCGACACGCAGGCTGCATCGAATGCACCGGACTCGGCCGACGCGACGGCAACGCCTCGCAACGACAGGACTTCGACGCCCGCGATTCCCGTGCCGCCCGAAACCACCAGCGTCACCACGCATTCGCTGCGCCTGAACGGCCGCAAGCTCGACTACACGGCGAGCGCGGGCAATCTGTTGCTGCACGATAAGACCGGCGCGCCGAACGCGAGCGTGTTCTATGTCGCGTACACGGTGCCGACCAGGACGCCTGCGACGCGTCCGATCACCTTTCTGTTCAACGGCGGCCCAGGCGCCGGCAGCGTATTCCTGATGATGGGCTCGGTCGGCCCGAAACGCGTGCGCACCGCGAGCCCCGCGAGCACGCCGCCCGCGCCGTACACGCTCGACGACAACCCCGACAGCCTCCTCGACACCAGCGACCTCGTGTTCATCGACGCGGTCGGCGCGGGCCTGTCGAGACCGGTCGGGCATGGCACGGGCAAGGACTTCTGGGGCGTCGATCAGGACGTCCGTGCGTTTGCGCAATTCATCGACCGTTATCTGACGGTGAATCAGCGCTGGAATTCGCCGAAGTACCTGCTCGGCGAATCGTATGGGACCGCGCGCGCCGCGATGCTCGCTTATCAGTTGGGGCAGAACAATATCGCGCTGAACGGCGTGATCCTGCTGTCGTCGGTGCTCAATTCCGCGGCGTTCGCGCCCGGCAACGATTTCAGGAGCGAGAGTTATCTGCCGAGTTTCGCGGCGATCGCGTGGTATCACGACAAGGTCACGCCGAAGCCCGCGAGCCTGCCGGCCTTTCTCGACGAAGCACGCGCGTTCGCCCGCGGACCCTATGCGCAGGCGCTCGAACAGGGCGATGCGCTGCCCGACGATCAGCGCGACGCGATCGCCGCGCGCATCGCGTACTTCACCGGATTGGACGTGGGGTTCGTGAAGCGTAACCGTCTGCGTCTTTATCCGTCGCGTTTTCGAAACGAGTTGCTGCGCAACGAGTCGCGCAGCGTGGGCCGCTACGATGCGCGTTTCGAAGGCCTGAACTACGACGATGCGTCGGAGCATCCGGACTTCGATGCGTCGGTGAGCAGCGTGTCGAATGCGTTCAATGCGGCGCTTCATCAGCATCTGTCGGACGACCTGCACTACACGCCAACCGACCGTTACCTGGTGTTCAGCGACGACGCGTTGAAGCAATGGGACTGGAAACATCGCGAATGGTGGGGCGAACGGCTGGAGCTGCCCTACGCGGGCGGCGATCTGGCCGAAGCGATGCGGCAGAATCCGCAGTTGCGGGTGTTATCGCTGAACGGCTACTTCGATCTCGCCACGCCGTTCTATGCGACCGAATATGCGCTCGCACATCTCGGCCTCGATCGGTCGCTGCGCGAGAACGTGCGCATCGCCTACTATCCGACCGGCCATATGGTGTATCTCGACGATGCCGCGCTGCACGCGATGAAGCGTGACCTCGTGAGCTTTTATACGGGGCAGCCGCGTTGAGATCGGCGAATCGTCGCATGGTGTCGAACGGTATAATTCCCGCACCGTGGAGTAGCCGCGCGCTCTGTCAACCGGCTTCATCGTTCGCCGCTTATGCCATTCACCCCGATTCCGTCCTTCGCGCGCAAGCGCATTTCCGACGTGGTGTCCGACCAGATCAAGCAACTGATCTCGGAGGGCACGCTGATGCCCGGCGACCGTCTGCCGGCCGAGCGCGATCTCGCGGCGCAGATCGGCGTGTCGCGACCATCGCTGCGCGAGGCGCTGATCCGGCTGGAGGCGGACGGTTACATCGAAACGTCGGGGCGCGGCGGTTTCACGGTGGTCGACGTGACCGCGCCCATCATCTCGAAGCCGCTTGCCGAACTGTTGCTGCAGAATCCGCGCACCAGTGCCGACATTCTGGAGTTGCGCCAGGGGCTCGAAGCGATTTCGACGGTCTATGCCGCGCAGCGCGCAACCGCCACCGATTTGAAGAAAATCCGCGCGGCGTTCGAGGCGTTGAAGGCCGCGTCGCTCTCGCGCGATCGCGCGAATCTCGCCGAACTCGATGCGGCGTTTCATCTCGCGATCGCCGACCACACCGGTCAACAGACATCGTTCCCGCCGCTTTTCCTGAAGAGCCTATGAAAGTCGCGCTGTTTATCCCGTGCTTTATCGACGCGTTCTATCCGGAGGTCGGTATCGCGACGCTCGAACTGCTCGAACGTTTCGGCATCGAGGTCGACTATCCGCAGCAGCAGACCTGCTGCGGCCAGCCGATGGCCAATAGCGGCGCGCATGCGGACGCCGCCGCCACGGAGCGACTATTCGCGCGCAACTTCGCGGGTTACGACTACATCGTCGGGCCGTCCGCGAGTTGCATTCATCACGTGCGCGAACATCTGACCGCGCTCGAGCAGACCGACGAAGTGAAGAAAGTACGCGCAGGCGCTTACGAACTGGTGGAGTTTCTGCACGACGTGATCGGCGCGCGCGAATTTCCGTGGGCCGAGTTTCCGCACCGCGTCGGTCTACACACCAGTTGCAGCGCGCTGCGTCATCTGAAGCAGGCGTCGGCGTCGGAAATCGCCGGCACGCCGTTTTCGAAGCCGCGCGCGTTGCTCGAAGGCGTGAAGGGCATCGAGTTCGTCAAGCCGGCGAGGCCCGACGAATGTTGCGGTTTTGGCGGCACGTTCTCGGTCACCGAAGAGGCGGTGTCGGTGCGCATGGGGCAGGACAAGGTGCGCGACCATCTGAATGCGGGCGCCGAGTACATCGTTTCGGGCGACATGTCGTGCCTGATGCACCAGCAGGGTTGCGCGGAACGCATGAAAGCCGACGCGCGCTTCATTCATATCGCGCAGGTTCTCAATGGAGCACGCGCATGAACGGCGACCATCACCGCATCGATCACGCCAAAGCCGCGGGTTCTTTCATCAGCAAGACCGAGCATGTCGCGTTTCACGACAAGCGTCTGTGGGACCTGCGCGAGAAACGCGACGCGCAGGCGCACGGCATTGCCGAATGGGAAACGTTGCGCTCGCTGGCGTCGGGCATCAAGGAACACACGCTGTCGCATCTGGCCGACTACCTGGAGCAGTTCGCGGCGGCGGCCGAGGCCAATGGCGTGGTCGTGCATTGGGCAGCGAGCGCGGAAGAGCACAACGCGATCGTCCACAAGCTGATGTCCGAGCGCGGCATGACGACGCTCGTGAAGAGCAAGTCGATGCTGACCGACGAATGCCGGATGCGCGAGTATCTCGAACCGCGCGGCGTTACCGTGATGGAAACGGACCTCGGCGAGCGCATCCAGCAGCTCGATCATCAGGACCCGAGTCATATGGTCGTGCCGGCCGTGCACAAGCTGCGCGCGGACGTGGCCGAGCTGTTCGGCCGGACCATCGGCACCGATCCGACCAATAGCGATATCCACTATCTGGCCGAAAGCCAGCGCATGAATACGCGGCCGTATTTCGTGCGCGAGAAAACGGCTGGCATGACCGGCTGCAATTTCGCGGTGGCGGAAACGGGCACGGTCGTCGTCTGCACGAACGAAGGCAATGCCGATCTTTCGGCGAACGTGCCGCCGCTGCATATCGCATCGATCGGAATCGAGAAGCTGATACCGAAGGTGTCGGATCTCGGCGTGTTCGTGCGCATGCTGTCGCGCAGCGCATTGGGTTCGCCGATCACGCAGTACACGTCGCATTTTCGTGCGCCGCGGCCGGGCACCGAGATGCATTTCATCCTCGTCGATCATGGCCGCTCCGAACGGCTCGCGATGGAGGACTTCTGGTACTCGCTCAAATGCATACGCTGCGGCGCGTGCATGAATACGTGTCCGGTCTATCGGCGCAGCGGCGGCCTGTCGTATGGCGGCACCTATTCGGGGCCGATCGGCGCGATCATCAATCCGACGTTCGATCTGAAACGCTATAGCGCGTTGCCGTTCGCATCGACACTCAATGGCAGTTGCACGAATGTGTGTCCGGTGAAGATCAACATTCACGAGCAGATCTATAAGTGGCGCGCGGTGATCGCCGAGCGGCACGAAGTGCCGTTCGTGAAGCAGGAAGTCCTGAAGATGGCGGGGCGTCTGCTATCGAGTCCGACCTTGTATCGCGCGACGGTGTCGTCGATGGGCAGCGCGTTGCGGCGGCTGCCGAATTTCGTGCTGTACAACCCTCTGAATATCTGGGGCCGGCAGCGCGAATTGCCGGAGGCGCCGAAGATGACTTTTCATGCCTGGTACAAAAAGAATCGCGGAGGCGGCGATGACAACGCGTGAGGCTTTTCTCGCCAAGGTGCGTGCCGCGCAACCGGCCGCGCGGCCGCGTCCCGACGTGCCGCTGTTCGAGGCGGTTGGCGGCGATCTGCGGGCGCGCTTCACGGCGGCGTTGCAAACGATGGGCGGCACGTGCGTCGAAGCGGCCAGCGCGAGCGACGTCAGCGATCTGATTCGCGAGCGTTTTGGCGCGGCGGCATCGATCGCATCGGCGAGCGCCGAAGTGCCGGGCACGCGCGTGATCGGCGCGGATACGGACCCCGCATCGCTGCAGGACGTCGACGTCGGGTTGGTCCGTGCGCGCTTTGGCGTCGCCGAAACCGGCTCGGTGTGGTTTAGCGAGCGCGAATATGTGGTCAATGCATTGGGCTACATCGTCCAGCATCTGGTCGTGCTGCTCGATCCGGCGCAATTGCTCGATGGACTGCAAGACGTCTATCGTCGCGACGATTTCCGCAGGGCGCGCTACGCGGCGCTCGTTACCGGCCCTTCGGCCACCGCCGATATCGAGGGCGTACTGATTCGCGGCGCGCAGGGCGTGCGCTCGCTGACGGTCGTGTGGCTCGCGGGCTGATGCGCGGCGGTTGCAGCGCCGGACTTTGCTATCATCACTGTATAAACATACAGGTCCCGCACAAAGTCCGTGGCAACCGATGCTCGCTCAGAGATCCGCTCTGAAGCCCCTTACTACCTGCTGAATTTCGAGCGCGCGCTTGCGTGGCTCGCCGCGCGTTACGACGATCTGCTCGACGACGAAGAGCACGCTTTTCTGGAAACTTTCGCGACGTTGCCGCAGGCATCGCGTGCGCTGCTGGTGCGCATGCTGATGCGCAAAGGCATGCTGTTCCGCGCGAGCCGCCTGGCTTACGACGAAATCGGCTGTCCGTTGCAGGCGGCGATGCCGATGACGGTGCATCGCTGGATCGACACCGAGCCGGCCCTGTTTCTCGACGACCTGTTTGCGCTCAGCACGCGTGCGCAATTGCTGGACATCTTCGCGGACGCGATCGCGCGGATTCCCGGCGCAAAGGCTTTGCGCAAACCGGATCTGTTCGAAACGCTGCGCGAGTCTTACGAAACCGCAAGCGGCGACGCGCAAGCGTGCACATCACGTCCGCTCGCCGCCTGGCACGACGCTTCTACGGACCGCGTGCTGCACGTCGCGATCGCGCCGTTGTGCGATCGCTTGCGCCTGATGTTCTTCGGCAATCTGCATCAGGACTGGTCGGAGTTCGTGCTCGCCGATCTTGGCGTGTTCCAGTACGAGAAGGTCGCGTTCGGCCGTTTGTCGCGCGCGTTCCAGCAACGCGCGGACGTCGACGTTTATCTCGCGCTGCACGCGTGCCGCGAAGCGCTCGAATGGCTACCGGTCGGCACCGACACCCCCAACCTTCACGAACTGATCGCGACCGTCCGCTCGATCGGCACCGCGAATCCGTGGCTCGAAATGCGTCGCGCGAAACTACTGTTCCGGATCGGCCAGGATTGCGAGCGGCGCGGGCAGTGGGACACCGCGCTCGCGGTGTACGACGCGTGCACTTGGCCCGGCGCGCGTCTTCGACGCATGCGCGTGCTCGAGCGCAGCGAGCGTTACGGCGAAGCGCTGGCGCTGGCCTCGCAGGCCGATGTCGCGCCTGAGAGCGAAGAAGAGGCGCAGCGCGTCGCCCGGATGTTGCCGCGCTTGCGGCGCAAGTGCGGCGAGCCGGTGCCGCGCGCAGCAGCGGCGAGGCCTGTGGAGCGCGGCACGCTGGTGCTGCCGAAGCCTGATACGCCGGTGGCCGTCGAGTACCTGGTGCGCGATCATTTGAGCAGCGACGCCGCGCCGGTGCACTACGTCGAGAACGCGCTGATCAATTCGCTGTTCGGCCTGCTGTGCTGGGAGCCGGTGTTCACGGCGTTGCCCGGCGCGTTTTTTCATCCGTTCCAACGCGGACCGGCCGATCTGCACGCGCCGGACTTTCACGCGCGTCGCGCCACGGAGTTCGCCGCGTGCTTCGCGCAGCTCGATAGCGGCGTCTATCGCGACACGATTCTGCGGCACCTGCACGACAAGGCCGGCATGCAGTCGCCGTTCGTGTTCTGGGGACTGCTGACGCCCGAGCTCATCGCGCTCGCGCTCGACTGTCTGCCCGCCGCGCATCTGAAGCTGTGCTTCGAGCGCTTGCTGCGCGACATTCGCGGCAATCGTTCGGGCTTGCCCGACCTGATCCGGTTCTGGCCGGCCGAGCGTCGCTATGAACTGATCGAGGTGAAAGGCCCCGGCGATCGTCTGCAGGACAACCAGATCCGCTGGCTCGCGTACTGCGCGCAGCACGGCATGCCGGTGCGCGTCGTCGACGTGCGCTGGGCCGGGCAAGAGGCGCAGAGCGAAGCGGACGCCGCGACGCAAGCCGCAGCGGAGCGCGTCGTATGAGCTACGTGGTGGCCGTCCGCGCGATGTGCGAATTCACCGCTCGGCGCGGCGATCTCGATCTGCGCTTCACGCCCGCGCCGACTTCGCTCGAAGGCATCGCGGGTCATCAGATGGTCGCCGGCCGTCGCGCGAGCGGCTACGAAACCGAACTCACGCTGACGGGCACGCATCGCAGTCTGACCGTGCGTGGCCGCGCGGACGGCTACGACGGAATCGCGAACCGGCTCGAAGAAGTGAAGACGTATCGCGGCGATCTCGCGCGTATGCCCGCGAATCATCGCGTGCTGCATTGGGCGCAGGCACTCGTGTATGGGCATCTGCTGTGCCGGGCGCGCGGGCTCGGCGAGCTGACGATCGCACTCGTGTACTTCGATATCGGCAGTCAGAAGGAAACCGTGCTGACGCAGCAGCACAGCGCGCGCGAACTCGAAATCTTCTTCGTCGACCAGTGTGAACGATTTCTCGATTGGGCCGTGCAGGAAGACGCGCATCGCGTCGCGCGCAACGCGGCGCTCGTCGCGTTGCAGTTTCCGTATGGGCGGTTTCGGCGCGGGCAGCGTGAGCTCGCGGTGGCTGTGTATCGCGCGGCACGCGACGGCAAGCCGTTGATGGCGCAGGCGCCGACCGGTATCGGTAAGACGCTGGCGACGATTTTTCCGTTGCTGAAAGCCTGCGGCGAAGACCGGCTCGATCGCGTGTTCTTTTTGACCGCGAAGACGCCGGGCCGCGCGCTCGCGTTCGATGCGATCGACTCGCTGCACCAGAGCGCGCCGTTGCCGCTCAGAACGCTCGAACTCGTCGCGCGCGACAAAGCCTGCGAGCATCCGGACAAAGCCTGCAACGGCGAGTCCTGTCCGCTCGCGCGCGGCTTTTACGACCGTCTCGATGCGGCGCGCGCCGCCGCGTTGGCGACGCCACGGCTCGATCGCGCGGCGGTGCGCGAGGCTGCGCTCACGCACAATACCTGTCCGTACTATCTGTCGCAGGAGCTCGCGCGCTGGGCCGACGTGATCGTCGGCGATTACAACTACTACTACGACGGGAGCGCGATGCTGCATGCGCTCACGCAGATCAACCAGTGGCGCGTCGGCGTGCTGGTCGACGAAGCGCACAACCTGCTCGAACGCGCGCGGCGCATGTATACCGCGTCGCTAGATCAAAGCGCGTTCCGGCTCGCGCGCAAGAGCGCGCCGGCGGCGCTGAAGAAGCCGCTCGAACGCTTGCAGCGCGAGTGGAATGTGGTGAAGCGCACGCAGACGTCCAGCTATCAGGTGTACGCGGAGGTGCCAGGCAAATTGCTGTGCGCCGCGCAGAATCTGATCGGCGCGGTAACGGATCAGCTCGCCGACGCGCCGTTGTCGATCGACGAACATGCGCTGCGCGTTTTCTTCGACGCGATGCACTTCGTCGCGCTCGCCGAGCAGTTCGGCGAGCACTCGATGTTCGACGTGACATTGAGCGCCGAGCGCTACGCGCCGCGCGACAAAACCAGTGCGACGCTCTGCGTGCGCAACGTGATCCCCGCGCCGTTCCTCGCGCCACGCTATGCGGCCGCGCGTACCACGGTGATGTTCTCCGGCACGCTGAATCCGCAGCATTTCTATCGCGACACACTTGGGCTAGCCGAGGACACGCAATGGCTCGACGTCGAGGGACCGTTTCGCGCGGAGCAGTTGCAGGTGCACGTGGCCGCTCATGTGTCGACGCGCTGGCGTGACCGCGAACGCTCGCTCGCGCCGATCGTGGAGCTGATCGCGAAGCAGTACGACATGCAGCCCGGCAATTATCTCGGGTTCCTGAGCAGTTTCGACTATCTGCAACGCGTGGTCGCGCTGCTGCGCGAGCGGCACCCCGGCTTGCCGGTGTGGGCGCAGGAACCCGGCATGGACGAAGCCGCGCGCGATGCGTTTCTCGCGCGCTTCAGGACGATGAATCAGGGCATCGGCTTCGCGGTGCTCGGCGGCGCGTTTTCGGAGGGTATCGATCTGACCGGGCAGCAACTGATCGGCGCGTTCGTCGCGACGCTCGGTCTGCCGCAGATCAACGACGTCAACGAGCAGATGCGCCGCGCGCTCGATGCGCGCTTCGGCAATGGCTACGACTACATGTACCTGTATCCGGGTTTGCAGAAAGTCGTGCAGGCGGCAGGGCGCGTGATCCGCACCGAAGAGGACCGCGGCGTCGTGCATCTGATCGACGACCGCTTTCGCAGGCCGGAAGTGCGGCGCCTGTTGCCGCGCTGGTGGCAGGTTCGCTAGCGCCGCGCCAGCGAACCTTTACGCGCGCGACGCGTCACGCGTGCGGCGAGGTCGAGCCCGGATTGCCGGGCGTACCAGGGCCGCCGGCCGGGCTCGGATCAACCGGGATCTGGTCGTCGAGCGGCGCGTCGCCCTTGTGCGGAGCGTGACCGTCCCCCGCGGCGTCGCCGTCCGGCCGGTTGCCATGGCGTTCGCGCGGCGGGGCCGTATCGAACCTGGCCTTGCTCGCCGGGTCCCACGTGAGCAGATGACGCTGCGGATTCGCGATCTCGATGCCGAGTTCGCTGAAGCGTTCGAGGATGCGTCGGTTGAATTCGCGTTGCACGCCCCAGCGCGACGTATCGCGGCATTGCATCTGCCCGGCCAGCGTGATCGCCGAACCGTCGACCGCATCGACGCCCCAGAACGAGAAGTCCGCCAGGATGCCGTCCTTGAAGTTGTCGTCCGTGCGCAGCGATGCGCCGATTTCCTTCAGCGTCTCGATCGCGCGCTCGACGTCCTGGCCGAACACGATATTCACGCGCACCGCCGCGTTGCCGATGCCGCGATTCGTGTTGTTCACGGTCGACACCGAGCTGAACGGCACCGTAAACAGCGAGCCGTCGCCGCCGCGCAGCCGCACGGTGCGAATCGACAGATATTCGACGGTGCCCGACACGCCCGCGAGCGTGACCCAGTCGCCGACCTGCATCGCGTTTTCCATCAGCAGAAAGATGCCGGTGATGAAGTCCTGCACGAGCTTCTGCGAGCCGAAGCCGAGCGCGACGCCGAAGATGCTCGCGCCCGCGATCAGCGGGCCGATGTTCACGCCGAGTTGGCTCAGGCCGGTCAGCACGACGACGAGCGCGATCACGCAGAACAGCGCGGTGCGCAGCATCGGCATCAAGGTGCGCAGACGCGCGGCGCGCACCAGATCGCCGCTGCTCGTCCAGTTATCGAGGCGACGTTCGGCCGACACGTTGACGATCTCCCACACCACCAGCGCGATGATCGCGGCGACGGCGATCGTCGCGAGCGCCGAGGCGAGCCGGTGGCCGATCGTGCCGCTGCGGAACAGATCGACGACGTCGACGCCCCACGCCTGCAACAGCACCAGCGCGGTGACGCTGCCGATGATCCAGCCGATCACGCGCCGCAGCGCCGGATAGTATCGGTAGGCGTGCTGATGCACGAGCGAGTGTGACGCATCGTCCTGCACATTGAAGATGCGCGCGAGCGCGCCGAAGATCACGATCGACACGAGCCGCGCGCCGATCAGTATCGCGAGCGTCATGCCGCCGATATTCACGAGCGCGTGATAGCCGTTCCGTACGTCGAAGGCCCAGACGAACCACAGGCCCATCACGATGACCACGGTCACCACGGCCCACGCGTCCGCGAACGCGTTGCCGAACATCTCTAACGACTCGTGAGCGGCGAAGCGATTGCGGATCCGGTTGGCGACCGGTTTCGCGCAGTGCAGCACGAGGATCGAGATCATCACGTGACCGGCGAGTGCGACCACTTTCAGCAGCGCGAGATGCGCGGCGTCGTTCATGCCAAGCGCCTGCGCGACTTCGGCTAGCGCGACGCCGGCGCCGACCACGCTGACGATTCGCACGATCCAGCCGAGCACGAACGCGGCCCACGCATCGCCCATGCGCAGCAGCCGCAGACGCGGTGCGCTCGGCTGCAGGAAGAACGCGCCGACGATCACGACGCAGCGGCACACCACATAGACGTCGATCAGCGAATCGAGCGCGCGATCCTGCGGCGTGCCGTTGCCGGTGAAGATCGACATCAGCGCGCTCGCCGCGCCGAGGAACACCGCGATCGGCACGAGCCGCGCCAGCGTGATCAGCAACGCGCGCGGCAGACGTTGCAGCAGCGTCCAGTGGTGCGTCGCGTTGCGCTTGCCTTCGGCTTCGATGGCGCGGCCTTTGGCGGATGGCGTCGCGTACGGCGCGGCCGGGCCAGTCGTGACGGCTTGCGCCTGCGCTTCGAGCACTGACGGCACCGATGACAGCGGGGGCAGCGGCGGCGTGCTGGTCGGCGGATGACCGGCCGGCGCGGCGCCGGCGGCGTGCGCGGGCGGCGGTGAGTTGTCGTTGTCATCCTGCAGCGCGGCTTCGCGGCGCGCGGCGATCGCCCGATAGACGCGCCGCAGCAGCCGCCGCGCCAGCCATTCGAGCACCAGAGCGGGGATCAGCGCGGCCAGCAGCGACCACAGCACCTCGAACAGCACCGCGCGCGCGTGCGGATTGGCGAACTGCCAGTTCCACCATGCGCGCACCGACGCGACGTCGAGCAGCGCGGCGATCGAGCCGCGCAGCGAGGTCGCGAGATGGCCGGCGTAATGCGCGCCCTCGCGCGCGAGTTGCGAGGCGAGGCCATTGGATTTGAACGCGTCCGGCACGAGCGCGGCTGCGCCGCTTGCGGCGGCGGGCGCCGACGCCGCCGCCGGCGCGGATGCGGGCGGCGCGCTCAACGCGCCGGCCGCGGCGATCGCTTGCAGCGTATCGGCGACTTGCGCGCGGCGTTTGGGGTCGTTCAGGACAGCGAGCGCGTCGCGGGCCTGCTGAGGTGTCAGCGCGACGGCGGCGGAAGCGGGTGTCGCGGGCGTGGGATGGGCAGGCTCAGGCGCGGCGGCGAAGACGGGCGCCGCGCCTGCGAGCAGAAAAATGAAAAAACAGATACGCAGAAATTTTTGCATAGGGTGTAAAGCGGGATGAAGCCAGTGCGGACGATTGTGCCGGAATATGGGCTGTTTCAGCGGGGTGACCCGGGACCGACACGGGGCGGGGCGCTGAAGTTCCTGCGGCGGAGGCCCGCCGGACGGGCGAAAGCGCCGCGAGAGCGGCGCCCGTCGGGCGGGGCGTTGACCCGACAGGATAGCCGATGCTGGCCGGCAGGCCTGTCGAAGGCAGCAGAAAGCTTGCCCGGAAAGCCCCGTGGGCGGGGCGGCGCAGGAGGTAGGAGGCCGCTTGCCGGGCGGCCATGCTGGCGGCGGCGCGAGGATGTTCTCGACGACCACGCTACGTGCGGGCAGAGCGCGGAAAGTCGGGAATGCTCAATCGCCGTGACCGTGCGCTGCTAAGCGTTCACTACAAAAAACGCTTAAATCCGCGCTTATGCCACTGAAGAGGTCTGGCGCTCTGCTTCGTCATCGGCATGGGGGCCGCTGCTTGCGCCGCGTCCGGCCGGCTCCTGATGCAGCCGGTTCGCGTGCATCAGCCGGTACAGCGTCGCGCGCGAAATGCCGAGTTCGGCCGCCGCATCGGACAGCTTGTAGCCGTGCCGCAGCAGCGCGTTCTCGATCGCATCCTTTTCGGCCTTGCTGCGGATTTCCGCCAGCGTGACCGCCGGGCCATTGTCAGCTTCGGGTAGGCCGAGGTCGCTCGCGGTGATGAAGCGGCCCTCGCTCATCACGACCGCGCGGCGCACGCAGTTGATCAGCTCGCGCACGTTGCCGGGCCACGGATAGTTCGACATCGCGACGATCGCGTCGCTCGACAGGCCGCGCAGCTTGCGCGCGCCGTCCTGCTTGTACATGCTGAGCGCGTAATTGGCGAGTAGCTTGATGTCGCCGCCGCGCTCGCGCAATGGCGGCTCGACGAGGCGCAGCACGCACAGCCGGTGATAGAGGTCGGAACGGAAACGCCTGTCTTCGACGGCGCGCTCCAGATCGACGTGGGTGGCCGAGATCACGCGCACGTCGACGCTGATCGGACCGTTGCCGCCAAGCCGCTCGATCGTGCCTTCCTGCAGGAAGCGCAGCAGCACCGCCTGGCATTCGTGCGGCATGTCGCCGATTTCGTCGAGAAACAGCGTGCCTTCATGCGCGCTCTCGATCCGGCCGAGCTTGCGTTGCACCGCGCCGGTAAAAGCGCCGCGCTCGTGGCCGAACAGTTCGGCCTGCAACAGGCTCGGCGGAATCGCCGCGCAATTGATCGCGACGAACGTGCGGCCCGCGCGCGGCGAGCGGTCGTGAATAGCACGAGCGGTCAGCTCCTTGCCGGTGCCCGATTCGCCCGCGATGAACACCGGCGCATCGGTCACGCCGCATTTGTCGATGCGCCGGTAGAGCTGCTGCATCGGCTCGCATTGCCCGACCATGCCGTGGCGGCCGAGCGACGGCTCCGGCACGACGCGCGGCTGACGCAGGCTCGACAGCCCATGCGCGTGGCCGAGCGCGAACACGAGCCGCTCGTTGAGCCACGGCTGCGTGACGAAGTCGAAGCAGTAATCGAGGATGAAACGGCTGACCAGCTCGTTGTCGGCCTGGCCCGGCACGATCTGCGCGACCCAGTTGGTTTCGACGCGGCGCATGCACAGCGCGAGCGCGGACAGCTGCTGTGACGTGCAATCTTCGGGCAACTGAACGAGACCGACCTTGATGTTGCCGCGTTCGATCATGCGTTCCGCTACGGCCGTGCTTTTTGCGTGCACGGCTTGCCATCCCGACGCGGCCAGAAACTCGACGAGTATCTGGTCGGGCGCGTTCGCCACGTACAGAACCGTGCGTTCCATATCGGCCGGCGTGCAAGTCGTAGTCATGGTTCCCCCCGTTCGATCCTCAGGACTGCCGTGCGACGTTGTGAGATTCAGGCGGCCAGTTGCTGCACTCCGGCTGCGACGCATTCACGACAGCAGCAATCACGAACAAGGGACACGCTTCAAGCGCGGCGCGAACCGGAACGCGCTGCATGGCGGACCGATTCATGCAATGGCGGCGACCTTGTCGTTCATTGCTGAAACTGCCCGGCGATTTTTTCCCCGAACCGTGAAAACCACTTGAACCGTGGCTTGCCTCGTTGACCTGATAGAAGCGCTCTGATTGGCGCATGGCCTAACGATAAGCGAAAGCGCCTGAAAGCGCCAGACAAAGAAACATGGATGAAGTATGCGGGTTGGATTTTCGGATTAACACGGATCACTTATGAATAAGCGGTCAAGGCCGGTTATGCGCGCAATCGCACATTGCGTAGCAATTGCCCGGGTATTAAGGCGTGACTAAAACGGACGGAGCGCGAGCAGTCGTGTTTCACAGTTGCGACAGATTGGACAGCGCGAGTCGAATGCGCTTTACCGCGCCGGGTGGGGCGCTTTGCCAACCGGAAGGAGCGGCGAAGCCGCGTGTGGCCGGCCCCGCGGCCAGTCAGCAGGCTGGCGAGACGGAAGCGGGAGGCGCGCTTTGCGGCCAGCGCGCGGCGAATTGGCGTGTCAGAAACGAATCAATGCGCGCCACGCCAAAAATCGGGCCGGTTCGCACTGCGTCAAAAGCAAACCGATTTCTCGCCAGAGTGAAGCTTTGGCGGGTGCCTTACAAATTCGAATGCGTGTTGGCATAACCATTGCAATAAGGTCTGCACAGAAAAATGTTTTGCCGCCAGGTCGACGGTACGGGGAAAACCGGATTAAAAAAGACCGGCGGTAAAAAAGTCACTCGCAGACATGGTCGGGGAAGCCATCAGGCGTTTGCGGGAGCGCGGCGGGGCCTTCTAAATACGTTAGCAAACGGGTGAGTGGCGGACCGGTTTGGCGGCCATTCAAAACCGGACGAAAAAGGGCAACGACTTCGCCGTTTTTCCTTTTCGACTTTTTGTCCTCACGACGCGAAAAGGGTGGCGATAACGACAGGCAACGCGCTGGCAACGTTCGCGAGCGACGCGCCGCAAAGGGAAGGGGCAGCGCCGGATCAGGATCGGCCGGCGCGATGAAGCGGGGAGAGACGCTAGTCTCCACAGAGAGACGAATGTACGAGGTGAACCAGGGGCCGTGTCCGTGGGTTGGCACGGACACGGCGACCTGGCCCAACGGCCGGGGCGCTGAGACCAGACGGCGTGACCTGGCGCAAATCTGCTCGACATCGGGGGCTGACATGAAACCACAACTGATTCGCAGGCCGGCCGCTTCGGGAGGAACCAGAAGCACTTACCGGCGGTATGTCGCGGCATCGCGCGCGCGCTTTTTCGCGCAGGCGGCGGGCTCGTCGGTCGATCTGCTGACGCTCGTCGTCGCCGAGGCGCTCGAGCGCCGAGCGCAAGCCGAGATCCGCCGCGACCTGCTGCGCGACGCGCTGTACGCCATGCCGGTGCGCGCTGAACGCAGCGCGGCGCAGCGGCGCGACGACGATGAAACCGACGTCTGACGCTTGCCGCTCGTCGGCTCGCAGCGACCGCGCAGGAATTCGATAACACCGTTTGCCGGCTCATGGTTTTCACGGGGGAGCGTCGCGGTAAGGAACTCGCGCCGAAGCCTGCGTCGTCAATCGTGAACAGACGAGTGGAATAAAAGCCCGCGCATGACGCGCCAAGCGCCGCAGAGCTGCCATGATCGACATCTTCCTGATTGCCGCGAGCATCGAAAACGCGCAGCGAATCGTCGTGCGGCTCGAAGAGAGCGGCGTGCGTTACCGGCTGCGCACCGCGTTCGGCCCGGCCCGGCAACTGCCGATGCACGCGCGCGTGGTCCGCGGCGCCGACCTGCTGATCGTCGACGACGCCAATCTGAGCGTCCGCGGATTAGACGGCATCGAGGAAACGCTCGCCTGCGCGCCGACGCTCCATTGCATGCTGGTGACGCCGGCGCCGTCCACCGCGCTGATCGGCGCGGCGCTGCGCGTCGGCGTGCGGCAGGTGCTGTCGTGGCCGCTCGATCGTCAGGCCGTCGTCGATGCGTTTGCGCAGATCGAAGCGCGGCGCCGCGAGCCCGAACGCCGCCACGCGCGCGTGGTCACCCTGGCGTCGAGCAAGGGCGGTAGCGGCACCACGCTGATCGCGGTCAACCTCGCGTGCGCGCTCGCCGCGCGGCGTGAGCGGCGCGTGCTGCTGATCGACCTGAGCCAGCAATTCGCCGACGCGAGCCTGCTGATGGCGAATCGCCCCCCGCCCATGACGCTCGTCGATCTGTGCTCGCGCAACGAGCAACTCGACCCGGCGCTGTTCGACGCGTGCGCGATGCACGTGTGCCCGAACCTGGATCTGCTCGCCGGCGCCGGCGATCCGTTGAAGGCCGCCGAACTGCTGCCCGCTCAGCTGGACCGGATTCTGACGCTGGTGCGCGAGCGCTACGACGCGGTGCTGATCGACGTCGGCCCGAGCCTGAATCCGTCGACGATCCGCGCGCTCGCGCATAGCGACGCGATCTGCATGGTGGTGCGGCAGAACCCGCTGTACCTGCATGGCGCGCGCCGCATGCTCGATATCTTTCGCGAACTGGGGCATCCGTCCAGCAAGGTGCGGGTCGTCGTCAACCAGTACGACAAGGACGCGCAGATCAATCTGCCGATGCTCGAACGCACGCTCGGCGCGAGGGTCGCGCATCAACTGCCGCGCGACGATCAGCACGTCAACGATGCGCTCAGCCGCGGCGTGCCGCTCGTCGCGTGCGCGCGCGACAGCGGGCTCGCGCAAGGTATCGTGCTGCTCGCGAACATGCTGTGGCCCGCGGGTGCGGAGCGCCGCAGGAGCATGCTCGGCAGGTTGCTCGCGACGTGGCCGAATCTGCCGCCGCAATTGAAGCCGGGGGGCTAGGACGACGTCTACTCGCTGCTCTAGCCCGGTCTTCTACTGGTGAACCTCGAGATCGGAACATGATCGTCTGCGGCTGCAGTTGGCGCTGCGGGCCAGACTCATCCTGCGCGAAGAGAAGCTACAGTCCGACGACGAGCGCTATCGCACATACCGTAGTAAGGTGAGGTACAGGGTCATCCCCGGCATAGTCTGTAGGGGTAGAGCCGCGGCCGCAGAGTTTCGAAAGCGTCGGGCAGGCTCGCGCCGTCCGGTCACTCCAGCGAGAAAATCACGTGAGCGCAGCACCGTCCATGCAAAACGCGCAGGGTTTCAGCGACCTCGCGTCGATCCTGTCCAATCCGATTCTGAATACGGATTCGTACAAGGCATCGCACTATCTGCAATATCCGCCCGACGCGACGGCGATGTTCTCGTACATCGAATCGCGCGGCGGACGTTACGGCCGCACGCTGTTCTTCGGCTTGCAGATGCTGCTGAAGGAGTATCTGTGCCGGCCGGTTACCGGCGCGATGATCGACCAGGCGCGGACCTTTTTCAGCGCGCACGGCGAGCCGTTCAACGAGGCGGGCTGGCGCTACGTCGTGCAGCGATACGGCGGCCATCTGCCGGTGCGGATTCGCGCGGCGCCCGAAGGCTCGGTCGTGCCCACGCACAACGTGCTCGTCACCGTCGAATGCGACGATCCGCAGGTGTTCTGGCTCACGTCGTATCTGGAGACGATGCTGATGCGGGTGTGGTATCCGATCACGGTCGCGACGCAAAGCTGGCATCTGCGCCAGACGATCCGCGCGTATCTGCTGAAAAGCAGCGACGATCTCTCGCAGCTACCGTTCAAGCTGCATGATTTCGGCGCGCGCGGCGTGTCGAGCGCGGAGTCGGCGGCGATCGGCGGCGCGGCACATCTCGTCAGCTTCATGGGCTCGGATACGGTGCTCGGCGTGGTTGCGGCGAATCACTACTACCGCGACCGCATGGCCGCGTTCTCGGTGCCGGCGGCAGAGCACAGTACGATCACGTCGTGGGGCCGCGAGCGCGAAGTCGACGCGTATCGCAACATGATCGCCCGCTTCGGCAAGCCGGGCGCGATCGTTTCGGTGGTGTCCGACTCTTACGACCTGTTCGCCGCGCTCAACGCATGGGGCGGCGAGCTGAAGCAGGCCGTGCTCGATTCCGGCGGCATGCTCGTGATTCGCCCGGACTCCGGCGATCCGTGCACGATCGTCCTGCACACGCTGCGCTCGCTGGAGGCTTCGTTCGGGTCGCAGACCAACAGCAAGGGGCGGCGCGTGCTCGACCATGTGCGCGTGATTCAGGGTGACGGCGTGAACCCGGATTCGATCGTCGCGATCCTCGCCGCGATGGACGAGGCCGGCTTCGCCACCGACAACATCGTGTTCGGCATGGGCGGTGCGCTGTTGCAGCAGATCAACCGCGATACGCAGCGCTTCGCGATGAAGTGCTCGGCGATCCGGCTAGGCGACACGTGGCACGATGTGTCGAAGGATCCAGTCACGGATCACGGCAAGCGCTCGATGAAAGGCCGGCTCACCTTGCTGCGCCATCGCCGCACCGGCGAGTACCGGACGGTCACGTTGCCGATCGCGTGGGAAGAGAGCACGGTGGAGGGCGAGTGGGACGAAGCGCTCGAGACGGTGTTCGATGCGGGCCGCTTGCTGGTCGATACGTCGCTGGCCGAGATTCGAGGCCGCGCCTATGCGGACGAAGGTTGATCCAGCTTTCTGACGCATCGGCATGGTCACGAGCGGGTGGGTCATCAGCGCCCAGTGCTGCATGAAGGGCAGACCTACCGCAATATCCGACCGGACGCCGACCCCGATCAACGTAGCGACGCTGCCGTCAGCGTGAATGTTTACCATCGCGCGCGAAGCGCAGGAACGCCTTGACGGCGGGCGCTCGCTCGTGCCGACGAAACGCGAGCGCGATTTCGGACGCAATCGGCTGACCGGCGATGTCACGGTAGACGACGCCCGGCAGCGCAATGCAATCGGCGAGCGTATGCGGCACGGCCGACACGTAACCGCCGAGCGACACGCAGGCGAGCACGGCCGCGAGCGTACCCGGACGCGGCCCGAGCCGAGGTGAGAAGCGCCCGCGCCGCGCGACTTCGAAGGTGCCTGACTCCTGTTCGGGCAGCACGAAACACTGGTCGCGCAGTTGCGAGGGTCGCACGCAGGCCGAGTCCGCGAGTGGCGAATCGGCTGGCAGCGCGAGCACGAAGCGGTCGCGATGCACAGTCGTGGCCTAAATGCCGGTTGCGAGCGGCATCGGCGGACGCACGTAGGCCGCGTCGAGCAGTCCGTTGCCGAGCATCACGGCGACCGCGTCCATCGGCACCTCGCGGATCGATACCTCGACGCCCGCATGCGTGCCACGAAAGCCGCCGACCGCCTTCTGCAACACGCCCGCGTACGCGGCCGACGCCACATAGCCGATCTCGATGCGTCCCACCTCGCCGCGTCCGGCGAGCAACGCGCGCTGCGCGGCACACGCGAAATGCAGCTTCGCCACGGGTTTTGCGGCGGCGCTGGGGGTAGCGGCGCTCGTCGCGGCGTCGGTGGCGGCGGTGGTGTGGAAGCTCGCCGGGCGGGCGGAGGTGGTGCGCTTCAAGGGAGCGATATCGGAAGGGTAAAAGCCGTCGTCGGCTCGCGCCGGCCCCCCTTTCACGCCGTTTTCCGATATCGTGTGCGCCATCCCCGCCGCCTACCGCGCGCGGGCTGTTTTTCCGGTGCGCGGCGCGACGCTGCGCGTGCATGACGCGCTCCCGCAATACACCATACGACATCAATGAGCCATCCCAACACCGAGCTGATCGAACGTTTCTACACCGCCTTCCAGCAACGCGACGCCGAGACCATGGTCGCCTGTTATGCCGACGACGTCGTCTTCAGCGACCCCGCTTTCGGCGAGCTGGTCGGCGACGAAGCGCGCGACATGTGGCGCATGCTCGTCAAGCATGCGCAAGACTTCACGCTGAGCTTCAGCGACATCGAGGCGGACGACCATACCGGCCGCGCGCAGTGGGTGGCGCGCTACCGTTTCGTCCAGACGGGGCGCGACGTCGTGAACCGGATCGAGGCGCGTTTCGTGTTCCGCGATGGGCTCATCGTCGAGCATCGCGACCGCTTCGATCTGTGGCTGTGGATGCGCCAGGCGATGGGCGTGCGCGGCACGCTGTTCGGCTGGTCGCCGTTCGTGCAGCGGATGCTCCGGCAGCAGGCGCGCCGAGGGCTGCTGCACTATCGCGGGCAGTTGACGCACGACTAGGCGCGTGCGGGCGGCGCGGTGTATTTCCGCGACATGAACGGCCAGCGCCAGCTCGATCCGTCGACTCTGCACGGCGGCGCGCCGGTGCTTGCCGGCGATAAGTGGATCATGACGAAGTGGATGCGCGAGCGCGCGTACGGCTGAGGCTGGGTCACATCAGTGGGAGGCGTGCCGAGGCGGGGCCTATTCGGCCGCTTTGTAAACATCCGGTCGATGCAGCTCCATATACCGCTCGGGGTTCTCGAGCGACGTGAACCCATGCGGCGCATAGACGTGATGCGCGTCGGTCGTGACCAACATGATTCTGCGCAGCGTGACGAGCGAAGGGCTCGCAAAGATATGTTTCATCAACGCCGACGCATAGCCCTGGCCGCGATACGCGGGCAGCACGAACACGTCGCATAGGTAGGCGAAGGTCGCCTCGTCGGTGACGAGGCGCGCGAACACCATCTGCTTGCCGTCGACAAACCCGCCGAAGCAGAGCGACCCGGCGACGGCGCGCTTGAAGGTCGCGCGTGGCATGCCTCGCGCCCACGGCGTTTCCTGCGACAGGAATGTGTAGACGAAGTCGAGGTCGAGATCGTCGATGCGGCTGGAAATCGTCAGTTCGCCTGCTTGCACGGCACGTCTCCTTTTGATCGCGCTGCGCTTGCGCGTCCCCTAGCTCTTCGCCGGAGTTTCACCGCCGCGCGAACCCCCACCGATACTCTGCCCAGCATTGCGGGCGAGCCCCATATATCCAAGCACGGACAGCAGCGTCAGCACGCCCGCGAACAGGAACGCGAGGCGGAAATCGTCGAGCGTGAACACGTGGCCGGTCGTCTCGCCGTTGAACAGCGCCGCGACGCGCAGCGACACCGCGCCGAACGCGATGCCGAGACCGATCGTCATCTGCGCCGCCGCGCTCCACAGCGTACTCGCCGCGCTCATCTGCGGCTGCGGGATGTCGGCATAGGCGAGCGTCGCGAGCGTCGAGAACTGCATCGAGCGCGCGACGCCGTACACGAACACGACGATCAGCACGAACACGAGCGGCGCGTCCGGCGTCAGCAGTCCGCACGCGATGATGAAAATGCCGGCCACCGCCACATCGACGATCGACACCATCCGGAATCCATAGCGCTGCAGGATGCGCGTGGTCAGCGCCTTCATGCCGAGATTGCCGAGCGCGCTCGCGAGCAGCAGCAGCCCCGAGCGGAACGCCGACAGCCCGAAACCGACCTGGAACAGCAGCGGCATCAGATAGGGCACCGCGCCAATGCCAATGCGCGTGAACGAACCGGTAATGACCGTCACGGAAAACGTCGGCACCTTCAGCGTCGATACGTCGACGAGCGGATACGGATGACGCTTCGCATGCTGGAACGCGAGCGCGCCGACCAGCAGGCCGCCCGCCACGATCGAGACCGCGAGCCACGGATTGGTGGCCGGCTGGCTCGCGAGTTCCGCGCCGTACAGAATCGCGGTCAGCGCGACGCCGCTCAGCAGCAGGCCGACGACGTCGAGCGGCTTGCGTTCGGTGCCGCGCAGGTTCGGCACGATGGCGAGCGCGACGGCAATCGCCGCGAGGCCGAACGGCACGTTCAGCAGGAAGATCCAGCGCCACGATGCGTAGGTCGTGATGAAGCCGCCGATCGGCGGGCCGACCACCGGCGCCGCGATGGCCGGCCATGTGATCGTCGAGATCGCCTGCATCATGCGAGCTTTCTCGGTGCTGCGGACCACGATGAGACGGCCGACCGGCACCATCATCGCGCCGCCGATGCCTTGCAGCAGCCGCGCGGCCGTGAACTCGGGCACGTTCTGCGACAGTCCGCACAGCACCGACGCGACCGTGAACACGCCGATCGCGCTGACGAACACGGTGCGCGCGCCGCAGCGGTCGGCGACCCAGCCGCTCGCCGGGATGAAGATCGCGAGCGCGAGCATGTAGGCGGTCATGCCGAGACTCAGGCTGTTCGGGCCGACGCCGAACGAACGCGCCATCTGCGGCAGCGCGGTGGCGATCACCGTGGTGTCGAGGTACTCCATGAAGAAGGTAGCCGCGACGATGTACGGCAGCCAGCCGACGTGCGCGGTGCGGGTGCCGCTCATCGGGCGAGCTCCCGTGCTGCGCGCGTGCGCGCTGAAAGACAATTGACGAGCCCGCGCGGGGCGCGTGAAGAGTTTGACTTCATGGTGCTTGCGACTACCTTTCGTTTGCGTTTTTGTGCTTCTGCCGGCAGCCGGGAGAGCGGCCCCGCGGACGAGGCCGGCGCCGCGAACATCAGCGTGCCCGATTGCCAGCCCTGAATCCTAACGCAATAAAGGGTTCCACATCGCGCAGGCATGCAGCGCGTCGCACCGCCGCGCCGCCGCCCGAGCGTCAGTCCTTCCCCGCGTACTCCTTGTCCAGCCGGTCATACAGCGGCTTGTTGACGAGCCGCTGGCGCTCGCTGAACGGCGCGACGATCGTCGCGTCCTCGTCGAGGCGGCCGTTGCTTTGCAGCGTGCCGAGCGCGCGCTGCATGCCGAGCACCGCGCCCTGCAGCGCCGCATTCGCGTACAGCACGATGCCGTAGCCGAGCTTCGCGAGCGCGTCGCGCGACTGCACCGGCGTCTTGCCGCCGATCACGATGTTGATCAGTTGCGGCACATTGAACAGCCCCGGCAGACGCTCGATGTCGGCGAGCGATTCGGTCGCCTCGATGAACAGGATGTCGGCGCCCGCCTCGATGAAGCGATGACCGCGCTCGATCGCGTCCTCGATGCCGTGGACCGCGGCCGCGTCGGTGCGCGCCATGATCTGCAGGTTCGCGTCTTCGCGCGCGTCGACAGCCGCGCGGATCTTGCCGACCATCTCGCTCGCCGCGACGACTTCCTTGCCCGAGAAGTGGCCGCATTTTTTCGGCATCACCTGATCTTCGAACTGGATCACGTCGGCACCGCTGCGCTCCAGCACGCGCACGGTCTGGCGCACGTTCAGCGCGTTGCCGAAGCCGGTGTCGGCATCGACGATCAGCGGCAGCGCGACCGCGTCGCGGATGCGCGCGGTGTGCTCTGCGACTTCGGCAAGGCCGATGAAGCCCAGGTCGGGTAGACCGAGCGACATGTTGGTGACGCCCGCGCCGGTGATGTAGACCGCCTCGAAGCCGGCGTCCTCGATCACGCGCGCGCTCATCGCGTTGAACGCGCCGGGCACGAGCAGGCCCTGACGCTGATTGACCTTGGCGCGGAACGCGGCGCGGCGGGTGGCGGAAGTGGTGGTCATGATGCAGGTCTCCAGAAGGGAAATCGGTAAGGGAACGCGGCCGACATTCTGCAGGAAGCGTGCCATTGAACGGCAGTTCGCCGGTCGTGCCGCTGGAACAAGGGTTTGCGCGATATGAACTCCTGCCTGGACGTTCATGGCACAATCGGTGAAACGTTTCATGAAACGTTTCGAGGAACGTTTCAATCAAGGAGAGCCGCGTGTCCACGTTCACCCCATTTGTCGCCAATCCTGGCCCCGCCGTCGATACCGGGCGGCCCGGTGTCGCACTCGTCAGTATCAGCCGACTGCAGTCGCTTTGCGAGGCGGTGGCGCCGCGCTACGCGGGCCGGGCGAAGTTCTTCACGGTGCGGGAGGGCTACGGCGCGGCCGTCGCCGCGTTGCAGGCTTACGTGGACGCAGGTTCGGTCGACGTCGTACTGTCCGCCGGCTCGAACGGCGCGTACCTGCGCGAGAACCTCAGCGTGCCGGTGGTAATGGTCAAGGTGAATGGCTTCGACGTGCTGAGCGCGATCACGCGCGCGACCGCCACATGGCCGCAGGCGCGCATCGGGCTCGTGCTGCACGAAGCAATCGCGCAGGAATTGGCCGACCTGAGCCCGCTCTTGAACGTCGATCTGCGGCAGCGCGCGTATCGGTCGATCGACGAAGTGCGGCTCGCAGTCGATGAACTCGCCGCGCAGGGCTGCCACGTGGTGGTCGGCGCTGGCATGGCCTGCGATCTGGCGCAGCAGGCCGGCATGGAAAGCGTGTTCCTGTATTCGCTTGCCGCGGTCGAGGAAGCGTTCGAGCGCTCGGTCGAACTGGCGCGGGTGAGCCGCCAGAAGGAATCGAAGCGGGTGCGCCTGAACACGATCGTCGCGCATCTGCGCGACGGCGTCGCCGCGTTCGACGAAGCAGCCCAGCTCGAAGCCGTCAACCCGGCAATGCTCGAACTGCTCGGTCTAGGCGCCGCGCAGGCGGTCCCAAACGACGACGAGGACACCCCCGCACGAGTCGCGCGCGCGCTCGCGCCGCTGCTGCGCGAGACGCGCGCCGCCGACCAGCCGGTCGACGAACGCATCGAACAGATCGGCGGCCGCGCACTGATCGTCGGCTGTGTGCCGATCGTCGAGCAGGGCGCGCGCGCCGGTTTCGTCGTGACGGCGCAGGACGCGCTCGTTGCGCAGCGGATCGACCGTTCGCTGCGCACCAGCCAGCGGCCGAGGCATCTGGTCGCGCGGCACCGGCTCGACGATCTGATCGGCGCGTCGGCGGCGCTCGAGCGCGTGCGCCGGCTCGCGCGCGCCGGCGCCGCTCACGACGCGACCGTGCTCCTGAGCGGCGAAAGCGGCACCGGCAAGGAACTGGTCGCACAGGGCATCCACAACGCGAGCCGGCGGCGCGGCAATCCGTTCGTCGCGTTCAACTGCGCGGCGGTGCCCGAGGGGCTGATCGAAAGCGAACTGTTCGGACACGAGGAAGGGGCGTTCACGGGTGCGCGGCGCGGCGGCAAGCCGGGGTTGTTTGAAATCGCGCACACCGGCACTATTTTTCTCGATGAGATCGGCGAAATGCCGGCCGCGCTGCAAAGCCGGCTATTGCGCGTGCTGCAGGAGCGCGAGGTGATGAAGCTCGGCGCGGGCCGCGCGACGCCGGTCGACGTGAGGGTAATCGCCGCGACGCACCGCGATCTGCACGCGCTCGTCGAGGAGGGCGCGTTTCGCGCGGACCTGTATTTCAGATTAAATCTGCTTCAGATAAAATTGCCGCCGCTGCGCGAACGCCGTGCCGACATCGCGCCGCTGGCGCGGCATCTGCTGGAGCGCAGCGCGCTGCAGTACGGCTTGTCGGCGGCGGGGCTCGAGCGGGTGCTCGTGTTTCTCGCCCCGCTTTTTGCGGATTACGCGTGGCCCGGTAACGTCCGTGAACTGGAAAATCTCCTGGCCCGCGCGGCGATTTATATCGGTGAGCCAACCAACGAGATGTCCGGGAACTTGATTGCCGACGCCTTGCCAGACCGGCAGGCCGTGTTTCCCGAGTTCTTCCGGATCAGCGCGGTCGAGGTCGAGCAGATCACCCAGGCGCCTCCGGGCCCTGCGCCCGGCAGTACGGCGCCCCGCGCTACCCCCAGCCGTGAGGCTGCGCTGCGCGCTCTCGAACAATCGGGCGGCAATCGCGCCGCCGCGAGCCGAGCGCTCGGCATCGGCAGAACCACGCTGTGGCGGCTTCTGAAGGGCTGAAACGCCCGGCAAATAGTCCGATAGTTTCGACTGAGGAAATGAATAGCGCGAGACTATCGAACTCATTAACACAATCCGCTTTACCTATTAAGCGCAGTCTGACATACTGGCTCTACTTTCCAACCCCCTCAAAGAGAGGATTTAGCAAATGCCGATCATCAACAGTCAAGTCAAACCGTTCAAAGCACAGGCTTTTCACAACGGCGATTTCCAGACCGTCACTGAAGAAAGCCTGAAGGGCAAGTGGTCGGTTTTCGTGTTCTACCCGGCCGACTTCACGTTCGTGTGCCCGACCGAACTCGGTGACCTGGCCGATCGTTATGAAGATTTCAAGAAGCTGGGCGTGGAAATCTACAGCGTGTCGACCGATACGCACTTCACGCACAAGGCCTGGCACGACACGTCGGATACGATCCGCAAGATCAAGTACCCGATGCTGGCTGACCCGACGCTCGCTATCTCGCGCAACTTCGACGTGCTGATCGAAGAAGAAGGCCTCGCGCTGCGTGGCACGTTCGTGATCAACCCGGAAGGCGAGATCAAGCTGTGCGAAATCCACGACAACGGCATCGGCCGTGACGCTGGCGAACTGCTGCGCAAGGTTCAGGCCGCTCAGTACATCGCCAAGCACCCGGGCGAAGTGTGCCCTGCCAAGTGGACGCCGGGCGCGCAAACGCTGACCCCGTCGCTCGACCTGATCGGCAAGATCTAAGGTCCGCGCAGCTCACGCTGCACCCCGCAGTCTGCATCTGCCGGGATCTTCCCGGCGCTTCACCGCGCGAATCGCCTGATACGGCGCTTCGCGCGTCCCCGGGCCCAACACGTCCTATCCGGATGCGTGCGGCGCCGGGACACCCACACCCCTCGTCACGGAATCGCAACGCCATGCTCGACGTCAATCTCAAGACTCAACTGAAGTCGTACCTCGAAAAAGTTAGCAGGCCTATCGAGCTCGTCGCGTCGATCGATGACAGCGCGAAGTCCCAGGAGCTGCTGGCCCTGCTGAACGACATCGCGACCTTGTCGGAGCGCGTCACGGTGATCGAGCGTCGCGGCGACGACGAACGCAAGCCGTCGTTCTCGATTGGCGAAGCGGGCAAGGAAACCGGCATCCGTTTCGCCGGCATTCCGATGGGGCATGAATTCACGTCGCTCGTCCTCGCACTGCTGCAGGTCGGCGGCCATCCGGTCAAACTCGACGATGCGGTGATCGAACAGATCCGCAGCCTCGACGGCGACTATCAATTCGAAACGTATTTCTCGCTGTCGTGCCAGAACTGTCCGGAAGTCGTGCAGGCGCTGAACGTGATGGCGTTGATCAATCCGCGCATCCGTCACGTCGCGATCGACGGCGCGCTGTTCCAGAACGAAGTCGACGCGCGCCAGATCATGGCGGTACCGACGATGTTCCTGAACGGCGAAACCTTCGGCCAGGGCCGCAGCGGCGTGAAGGAAATCCTCGCGAAGCTCGATACCAACGCCGGTGCGCGCGCCGCGAAGCAACTGGAGAACAAGCCGGTGTTCGACACGCTGATCGTCGGCGGCGGCCCGGCGGGCGCGGCGGCGGCGATCTACTCGGCGCGCAAGGGCATTGCGACCGGTGTCGTGGCCGAGCGTTTCGGTGGCCAGGTGCTCGACACGCTGGCGATCGAGAACTTCGTCTCCGTGACCGAAACCGAAGGACCGAAGTTCGCGACCGCGCTCGAACAGCACGTGAAGACCTATGACGTCGACATCATGGACGTGCAACGCGCCGAAGCGCTGATTCCGGGGCGCATCATCGAAGTACGTCTGGCCAACGGCGCGGTGCTGAAGGCGAAGACGATCATCCTCGCGACCGGTGCGCGCTGGCGCGAAATCAACGTGCCGGGCGAGCGCGAGTATCGCAATCATGGCGTCGCGTACTGCCCGCACTGCGATGGCCCCTTGTTCAAGGGCAAGCGCGTCGCGGTGATCGGCGGCGGCAACTCGGGCGTCGAGGCCGCGATCGACCTCGCGGGTCTCGTGCGCGAAGTGACGCTGCTCGAATTCGGTGCGACGCTGCGTGCCGACGAGGTGCTGCAACGCAAGCTGCGCAGCCTGCCGAACGTGACGGTCGTCACGCAGGCGCAGACCACGGAAATCACCGGCGACGGCAAGAAGGTCAACGGTCTGGTCTACAAGGACCTCGCTTCGGGCGAAGTGAAGACGGTCGAACTCGAAGGCGTGTTCGTGCAGATCGGTCTCGTGCCGAACACCGAATGGCTGAAGGGCACGGTCGAGCTGTCGAAGCATGGCGAGATCGTCGTCGATGCGCGCGGCGCGACGTCGGTGCCGGGCGTGTTCGCCGCCGGCGACGTGACCACGGTGCCGTTCAAGCAGATCGTGATCGCGGTGGGCGAGGGTGCGAAGGCATCGCTGTCCGCATTCGATCACCTGATCCGCAACAGCGAAGAAGTCGCGGCGGTCAGCGAAGCGGAAGCGGAAGCCGAAGCAGCGGTTTGATTCGGTAGCTCAGAGAGGCAAACGGCGGCCCGCGGGCCGCCGTTTCAGTTTGCGCATGCAACAAAGGCCCGCATTCGTGCGGGCCTTTGTCGTTAAAGCACGGGAATCGGTATCACCGCCGGTCGAACGAATACTTGCCGGGGCCGGTCACGCACAACAGCAGCAACCCGCCGATGATGCCGATGTTCTTGTAGAAATGAATCATATTGTCGTACTGCATCGCGCCGGTCATGTTCCAGTAGTGATGGCCGATGATCGCGGTGCCGAGCGTATACACCGCAAGCAGCAGCGCCAGCGGTCGCGTGAAAAATCCCACTAACAGCGCGACGCCCACCACAAGCTCCATCACCACCGCGATAACAGCCGACAACTCCGGCACGGGCGCGCCGGTCGACGTCATATAAGCGACGGTGCCGGCAAAGCCGGTCAGCTTCGACCAGCCGAACATCACGAACAGCACCATCAGCAGGATTCGAGCGACGAGAACGACGAAGTCTTTCTGGTTTTCAAACAGTGTGTAGCGCATGATTTTTCCCGATAGGGTCGAGCGATGAAGCTCGCTGGAAATCGTCGTCCAGCGAGCCGCGTTCAGGTTTGAGTCAATAGCGGCGCAAGCGGAGCGCTTATGCCCACAACGCCGAGGTTTCGATATTACGCAGGTCGAACACGAGCACTTCCGCATCGCGGCCCTGCGTGAACGTCAGCGCTTCTTCACCCCGCACCCGCGCGCCGTCACCCTCGCCAAGCTCGACGCCATTCACCGTGACGCTGCCGCGCGCCACCTGAACATATGCATAGCGGTCCTTCGCGAGTTCGAGCCGCGCGGTTTCCTCGCCGTCGAACAGACCGGCATACACGCGCGCATCCTGTTGCAACTGCAGCGAACCGTTCGCACCGTCCGGCGACAGCACGAGCCGCAGCACACCGCGCTTGTCGGCCGCGCCGAAGTGCAGTTGCTGATAGCGCGGCTTCGTGCCTTGCTGGGCCGGCGCGATCCAGATCTGCAGAAAGTGCACCGGCTCGCTCTTCGAATGGTTGTATTCGCTGTGCGCCACACCGGTGCCCGCGCTCATCAACTGGATGTCGCCCGGCACGATCACCGAGCCCGTGCCCATCGTGTCCTTGTGTTCGAGCGCGCCTTCGAGCACGTACGAAAGGATCTCCATGTCGCGATGCGGATGCTTGCCGAAGCCCTGCGCCGGCGCCACACGGTCGTCGTTGATCACGAGCAGGTCGGAGAAGCCGTTCTGCTTCGGATCGTGATAGTTCGCGAACGAAAACGTATGACGCGAACTGAGCCAGCCGTGTTCCGCGCGGCCACGTTGGTTGGCGTGTCTGATTTCGAGCATGCTCTTTCTCCTTGAGTTTTGTCGTGCGATCCGGGCCAGATGTTTGGCTGCGATCCATGAACGACAGTTTAAGTCAATCCGGATGGCTATAATCATGATAAAACCGGAAACACTGTCGCATTGGAGTGGACAATACGATGCAACTCGATGACATGCGCATCTTCGTCGCGACCGTCGACGCCCACAATTTCACCGCCGCGGCGAACCGGCTGTCGCTGTCGAAACAGTTCGTGAGCCGCCGTGTGATGGCGCTCGAGGAAGCACTCGGTGTGCAACTGCTGATCCGCAACACGCGCAAGCTGGCGGTGACCGATCTGGGTCAGGAGTTCTACGAGCGCGCGAAGCGCATCCTCGGCGAGGTCGAGGACGCCGAGCAGGCCATGTCGCTGCGCCGCGCCGGGCCGCGCGGGCTGCTACGCGTGAGCGCGCCGATGTCGTTCGGCATGATGCATCTGTCTCCGCTCGTCGCGGCGTTTCTGCGCGAGCATCGCGACGTGCGCTTCGACATGGAACTGAGCGACCGCGCCGTCGATGTGGTCGGCGAAGGCTTCGATATGGCGATCCGTATCGGCACGCTGGCGGATTCGTCGCTGATCGCGCAAAAGCTGATCGATGTGAAGATGGTGGCGTGCTGCAGCCCCGGTTATCTGCGCCGGCGTGGCAGCCCGGCCGTGCCTGGCGATCTCGCGAACCACGAATGTCTGCTGTACGGCCACGGCGGCGCGGTGAGCTGGGACTTCAGCGTCGAGGGCGTGGTGAAGAGCGTCGAGGTGCGCGGGCCGTTACGCGCCAATAACGGCGATCTGATTCGCGATGCGGCCGTCGCGGGACTTGGAATCGTTCGGCTGCCGGATTTCATCGTCGCCGATGCGCTCGCAAGCGGACAACTCGTGCCCGTGCTCGAAGCGTTCCTGCCGTCGGCGACGGGCGTCTATGCCGTGTATCCGCAGCATCGGCAAAGCTCGGTCACGATCCGGGCATTCGTCGAGTTTCTGCGCAGGCATCTAAGGAAGAAGCTCGCGACCGAACCGCGGACGCCCGTCGGCTAATCCCCTAAACCCTATCAACCGTTGCGGAAGATAAAGCTATACGCGCTCAACGCCGGCACGCCGCCCAGGTGCGCATAAAGTACGCGCGAGCCGGCCGGAAATTCGCCGTTACGCACCTTGTCGATCATGCCGTGCATCGACTTTCCCTCGTACACCGGATCGGTCAGCATGCCTTCGAGCCGCGCGCACAGACGGATCGCCTCGAGCGTGCCGTCGTTCGGCAGACCGTATTCCGGGCCGCCGTAGCGCTCGTCGAGGACGATGTCCTTCGCGGTGATGTCGCGGCCCAGTTCGACGCTCTCGGCGGTCCGCTTCGCGATGCGCGTGATCTGCTCGCGTGTCTGCGCCGGTTTCGCCGATGCGTCGATGCCGATAACCCGATCGGCGCGGCCGTCGGCGGCGAAACCGACGACCATGCCAGCCTGCGTGCTGCCCGTCACCGAGCACACGACGACGTAGTCGAACCTGAAGCCTAGTTCGGCTTCCTGCTGACGCACCTCTTCGGCAAAGCCGACGAAGCCGAGGCCGCCGAGCGGATGGTCCGAGCAGCCGGCCGGAATCGCGTACGGCTTGCCGCCGGCCGCGCGCACGCTGTCGAGCGCGTCTTCCCAGCTCTTGCGAAAGCCGATGTCGAAGCCGTCCGGCACGAGCCGCACGTCGGCACCCATCATGCGCGACATCTGGATGTTGCCGACGCGGTCGTACACCGCATCCGAGTAGTTGACCCAGTTCTCCTGCACGAGCACGCACTTCAGGCCCAGATGCGCGGCAACCGCCGCGACCTGGCGCGTCTGGTTCGACTGGATGCCGCCGATCGACACGAGCGTGTCGCAGCCCTGCGCGAGCGCGTCGGGGATCAGATATTCGAGCTTGCGGGTCTTGTTGCCGCCGAACGCGAGGCCGCTATTGCAGTCCTCGCGCTTGGCATACAGCTCGACCTTGCCGCCGAGATGCTCGCTCAGACGCTTGAGCGGTTGAATTGGCGTCGGTCCGAAGGTGAGCGGGTAGCGGGGGAATCGTTGCAGGTTCATCGCGGCTCCGTGGTGGGGTGATTTCCGTGAGTACATGTTAGGAAAAACCGCCAGAAATGAGCTTGCGAAAAAAATCGCTTAGACGTATTTTTCGAAATCAAAGAATGTCAGTTTCCTAACAAAACTTCGTACACATGGTCATGAGCGCAACGAAAGTTCGTGCTGGAGCGCCACCTTCGGGCATCGGCGCGATTCACCACCCGCTCGATCGCATCGATCGCGCGATCCTGCGGCAGTTGCAAACCGACGCGTCGATTTCGAACGTGGCGCTCGCCGCGAAAGTGAAGCTGAGCGCGCCGGCGTGTTTGCGGCGCGTCGAACGCTTGAGGGAATCGGGGCTGATTCGCGGCGTGGTCGCGCTGCTCGATCCAAAGGCGGCCGGCGCGGGCATGCTCGTGATCATCGGCGTGGTACTGGATCGCTCGACGCCCGAGTCGTTCGCCGAGTTCGAGAAGGCCGCGCAGAAAGTGGCCGGCTGCATGGAGTGCCACGTGGTGACCGGCGAGTTCGACTATTTCATGGTGATCCGCACGCGCGACAGCGACAGCTTCAATCGACTCCACGCCGAGCAGTTGCTGTATCTGCCGGGCGTACGGCAGATCCGCTCATTCATGGTGCTGAAGGAAATCCTGTCGACCACGAAATTTCCGCTGTGAGCCGCGCGGCCGCGCCGCCGGCCGCGAAAGCGCGCATGCTGTCATAAACGCCGCGCCCGCGCGACCAAGCTTCGGCGCACCCGCATGCGGCCGTGGCAGCACCGTGCCAACGCGGGCGGGCGCCGGCACTTTTCCGGAGCGACCATCATGACTCGCAACAGACCGCAATTCCTTACATCGTTCGGCGGCAGCTCGAAACGCACACGCGCGGCCGTGTTGTCGTTGCTGCTAGGCGCGGCCGCGCTCGCGTTGCCGCTCGCGCAGCGCGTCGCGTTCGCGGCGGAGAGCGCCGTCGTGATCGCGCCGCCCGCGCTCGACGAACCGATCCCGGCCAGCACCGCGCACGAGGAAACCGCGGTGTTCGCGGGTGGCTGCTTCTGGGGCGTCCAGGGGGTGTTCCAGCATGTGCGCGGTGTCACACGCGCGGTGTCCGGCTACTCGGGCGGCTCACGCGACACCGCGCAGTACGAGACCGTCAGCGGCGGCGAGACGGGGCACGCCGAATCGGTGCAGGTCACGTTCGATCCTGGCAAGGTCACCTACGGCCAGTTGCTGCAGGTGTATTTCTCGGTGGTTCAGGACCCGACCGAGCTGAATCGTCAGGGGCCCGACAGCGGCACGCAATACCGCTCCGCGATCTTTCCGCTGAACGACGCGCAACGGCACGTCGCGCAAAGCTACATTGCGCAGCTCGACAAGTCGCACGTGTTCCCCGCGCCGATCGTCACGAAGACGGAGCCCTACAAGGGCTTCTATCCGGCCGAGTCGTATCACCAGAACTATCTGACCTTGCATCCCGATTCGGCCTACATCGTGTTCAATGACATGCCGAAAATCGCCAACCTGAAACGCCTGTTCCCCAACCTGTATCGCGACAAGCCGGTGCTCGTCGAAGCAGGGCAATAACCCCTCCGAACGGCGGCGCCAGCGGCGCCGCCGCAGCGCCGGACCGTCTTCGGCTTACCCCTTGGGTCGCGCTCGTCACCAATCTTCCACAGGGTTGGCGCATATCTTGCGCAGCAATGTTCCGTTGGCCACTGTCCGCGTCACCGCGGCGCGCAAGGACTATGCGCAGTGGCCACCACGCTAGCGCGTGGGTCATGCGGGCTCGCCGCGCCTCGTGCACATCGCGCTGCCCGCTTCATCGATTGGAAAAATTACACGCCGTAAGTAACAGCGCGGCGGTCGTCCGCGTGTTTGGGTCCGCGCTAGACCCCGGGCGAAAACCTAACCTCATCGCGACGAGCGAAATTGGAGGCTTCCGGTGGTCAACAGCCGTAGAAAGAAGCGGGGCGCCATGCCTCGCCATAAACAAACCGGCATCGCGGCGAGCTCGCTCGTCGCCGCGACCTTGGGCGCGATGGCCTGCGTGCCGGGTGTGGTCTTCGCGCAGACGCCGTCGCCGCTCGGCGAATGGCAATATTCGGCGGGCATTCCGCTGCAGAAGATGTGGCAGCCGAACATTCCCGACTGGCAACTGCGCTTCGGCGTGGCCACATCGTTCCAGCCGCGCTTCGAAGGATCGGACCGCTATCACCTGGTGGCCGGCCCGAGCATCGACGTGCGCTACAAGGATCTGTTCTTTCTGTCGAGCGGCGAAGGTTTCGGCGTGAATTTCGCGCAGGGCGAGAACTGGCGCATGAGTCTCGCCGCGGTCTACGACCTCGGGCGACGCGGCCAGAACGATCCGCAGGAACTCAACGGGCTCGGCAACATCAACCCGGCGCCCGGTCTGAAGCTTTCGGGCGAGTACGTCGTGTCGAAGGATTTTCCGCTCGTCCTGCGCGCCGATATCCGCCGCTATTTCGGCGGATCGAACGGCTGGATCGGCGATCTCGGCGCCTATATGCCGATGCCCGGCAGCACCAGGCAGTTCTTCTGGTTCGCCGGCCCGAACGTGGTGCTCGCGGACTCCAATTACATGAACAGCTGGTTCGGCGTCAATCAGGAGCAGGCCGCGCACTCGCAGTATCCGCAGTACCACGCGAGCGCGGGCTTCAAGTCGGTGGGTTTCGGCGTCAGCGCGATCTGGCTGTTCAGCAAGCACTGGTTCGCGACCGCCGACGGCGCGTTCGAGCAGCTCGTCGGCAGCGCGGGCAACAGTCCGATCACGCGCAGCCGCGCGACCGGCGTCGCCGACGTGTCGATCAACTACCGGTTCTGACGCACCGCCGCCGCGCAGCCATTGCGCCGTGACTTGGTGGGTATAGCCCTTGCTGACTCTGTGATCGCGCGCCGCGACGCCTCCGTCGCCGCGCGCCTGAACACAAGGAGTCGATCCCCATGGCAGGTAAAGCGAATACCCAGAAGGCCGCGGCCCAGGCAAACGGGGCCGCGCAGTCGAACGACGCGAAATCGAACGATCTCGAACGCAATCGCGTGAAGCCGCAAGGCGAGGCCCTGAGGACCAATCAGGGCGTCAAGATCGCCGACAACCAGAACACGTTGCGGGCGGGACCGCGCGGTCCATCGCTGCTGGAAGATTTCATCATGCGTGAAAAGATCACGCACTTCGACCACGAGCGCATTCCCGAACGGATCGTGCACGCGCGTGGCTCGGCCGCGCATGGTGTCTTCAAGGTCTACGAATCGATGCGCGAGTACACCAAGGCCGCGTTTTTGCAGGACCCGGCCGCCGAAACGCCGGTCTATGTGCGTTTCTCGACCGTGCAAGGTCCGCGCGGCTCTGCCGACACCGTGCGCGACGTGCGCGGCTTCGCGACGAAGTTCTACACGCAGGAAGGCAATTTCGATCTGGTCGGCAACAACATGCCGGTGTTCTTCATCCAGGACGCGATCAAGTTTCCTGACTTCGTGCACGCGGTGAAACCGGAAGCACCGAACGAAATGCCGACCGGCGGGTCCGCGCACGACACGTTCTGGGACTTCGTCTCGCTCGTGCCCGAATCGGCGCACATGGTGCTGTGGACGATGTCGGACCGCGCGATTCCGCGCAGCTTTCGGACGATGGAAGGCTTCGGCGTTCATACGTTCCGCTTCGTCAATGCGCAGGGCAAAGCTCGTTTCGTCAAGTTCCACTGGCGTCCCGTGCTCGGCTCGTATTCGCTGCTGTGGGACGAAGCGCAGAAGCTCGCGGGCAAGGACCCGGACTTTCACCGCCGCGATCTATGGGAAGCGATCGAGCGCGGCGATTATCCGGAGTACGAACTGGGCGTGCAGATCGTCGAGGAAGCCGACGAGCACAAGTTCGATTTCGACCTGCTCGATCCGACCAAGCTGATTCCGGAAGAGCTGGTGCCGGTGAAAATCATCGGCAAGATGACGCTCAATCGCAATCCGGACAACTTCTTCGCCGAGACCGAACAGGCCGCGTTCCATCCGGGGCATATCGTGCCGGGCATTGATTTCACCAACGATCCGTTGCTGCAGGGGCGTTTGTTCTCGTACACGGACACTCAGATCAGCCGCCTCGGTGGCCCGAACTTTCACGAGATTCCGATCAACCGGCCGGTCTGTCCATCCGTCAACAATCAGCGCGATGCGATGCATCGGCAGGCGATCCATGTCGGCCAGGCGTCGTACGAGCCGAACTCGCTGAACGAGGGCTGGCCGAAGGAAACCGATCCGGCCGCTGAAGATGGCGGCTTCGACAGCCATCAGGAACGCGTCGAGGGCACGAAGATTCGCGTGCGCAGCGACTCGTTCGCCGATCATTTCTCGCAGGCCGCGTTGTTCTACAACAGCATGTCGCAGCCGGAAAAAGACCATATCGCGGCGGCCTATCAGTTCGAGCTCGGCAAGGTGACGAAGCCCGAGATTCGCGCGCGCCAGGTCAACGAGATTCTCGCGAACTTCGACGCCGATCTCGCCGCGAAGGTCGCCGAAGGACTCGGCTTGCCGGCGCCGAAAAAGGGCACGGCGAAACTCGTCGGGCCGAAGACGTCGCCGGCGTTGAGTCTGCTCAATCGCGTGAAGCCCGGCATCAAGACCCGCAAGATCGCTCTGCTCGCCGCACCCGGCTCCGATGGCGCGGCGATCAAACAGTTGCAGCAGGCGCTCAAGGGCGAAGGCGCGACGCCGATGCTGATCGCGCCGACGCTCGCCGAGATCGATGGCCTCGCGCCCGACGCGACGATCGCCGGGCTGCCATCGGTGATGTTCGACGCGGTGATCGTCGTCGGCGGCGAGAAGGGGGCGAAGGCACTGTCGCAATCGGGCGATGCGCGGCACTTCGTGCTCGAAGCGTTCAAGCATCTGAAGGCGATCGCGGCGCTCGGCGCGGGGCGCGACCTGCTCGCGGCCGCGCAGTTGCCCGCGCAGCCGGACGGCGTGGCGACCGGCGAGGACTCGCAGTCCGCCGATGTGTTGAAGGCGTTCATCAAGGCCGCCGGACAGCATCGCGTGTGGTCGCGCGCGGCGCAGGCGGAATCGGTGCCGGCCTGAGCGGGCCGAGCCGGTTGCGCTGATGCGCTGCCGCGTTAGCCGCTGAACGGTGCTGAGCGTAGCTGAAACGCGGCGCGTCGATACGCGTCGATGCAGGAGCCTGGCCGGTGTTAGCCGGCCAGGCTCTTTTTGGCATTCCGCGTCGCGCGCGTGCGGGTCGTCCTTGTATGATGACAGCGGTCGCATCGCGGCACTCGACACCGTGCGCAGACCCGAAAGATATTCCGCATCGACCCGATTCGCCATGCCACTTACAGAAAAAATGACCGCATCGCCGGCCGTCGATCAACTCCGTTTCCGCCGCATCCTTCGCCGCAATATCGCGCTGCCTTTGGGCGTCGGCCTCGTCACGATGGCGCTGTTCGTCGGCTTGATCGCGTATCTCGTGTCGACGATGAACTGGGCCGAGCACTCCGGGCGCGTGATCGGCGACGCCAACGAATTGCTGCGGCTCGCGGTGGATCGCGAATCGTCGATGCGCGGCTTTCTGATCACCGGTAACGAGAGTTTCCTCGCGCCGTATGAAAACGGCGGCCCGAAATTCAAGGCACAGCTCGAAGCATTGAAAAAGCAGGTCGCCGACAACCCGCCGCAAATCGAGCGGCTCAAGCAGATCGAGGCCTCGCAGGAGCGTTGGAGCCGCTTCGCCGAACAGATCATCGACGCGCGCCGCCGCAACCAGGACTATGAGAGCGCGATCGCAGCGGGGCGCGGCAAGCTCGAATTCGACGAAACGCGCCGCGAATTCGGCGATTTTCTCGACGTCGAATTGCGCTTGCGCCAGCAGCGCGTCGAAGCGACGCGCAACGTGACGGCGACGCTGGTCGGCGTGTTCCTGCTGTTCAGCCTCGTCGTCAGCGGCCTGCTAGCGTGGCGAGGCCGTCGCGAACTGCTGGACCTGTCCGGGACCTACGACGACGTGCTGCGCCGTCAGGCCGAACAGACCGCGCTGCTCGAGCAGCAGGTCTGGTTGCGATCGGGCCAGCGCCTGCTCGCGGACAAGGTCGTCGGGCAGACGAGCGCGCCGCTCGTCGGCCGCGCGATGCTCGAGTTTCTCGCCCAATATCTCGATGCGCTCGTCGCCGCGCTGTACGTGCGCGACAGGCAGAGCGGCACGCTGCGCCGCATCGCCGCGTACGGCTATAGCCGTGACAGCGAGCAGACGGCCGCTCCGAGTTTCGAGGAGGGTGAAACGCTGGTCGGCCAGGCCGCGCGCTCGCGCCGCACGCTGGTGTTGCGCGACGTGCCGGCCGATTACGTGCGGGTCGTGTCGGCGACGGGCAGCGGCGCGCCGCGCAATCTGCTGATCCTGCCGATCGACAACGACGGCCAGGTCAACGGCGTCGTCGAAATGGGCTTCCTGCGCGAGGTGACGCCGCGCGACGAAGAGTTCATGGAGCTGATCCGCCACAGCATGGGCAATTTTCTCGAGGCGGCGCTGTATCGCGAACGCCTGCAGGATGCGCTCGCCGAGACGCAGCAGCTGAACGAGGAGTTGCAGGTCCAGCAGGAGGAGTTGCGGGTCTCCAACGAAGGGCTCGAGGAACGCGGCCGCGCGCTGCTGGAATCGCAACGGCGCCTCGAAGCGCAGCAGGCCGAGCTCGAACAGACCAACGTGCGGCTCGAGGAATACGCGCTGCGGCTGGAGCGGCAAAAATCGGATCTGCTACGCGTGCAGAACGATCTGGCGGCCAATGCGGAGCGCCTCGAACAGTCGAGCCGCTACAAGTCCGAGTTCCTCGCGAACATGTCGCACGAATTGCGCACGCCGCTGAACAGCTCGCTGATTCTCGCGAAGCTGCTGCAGCAGAATCGCAGCGGCAATCTGACCGACGAGCAGGTGCGCTACGCGGAGACGATCCACGCGTCGAACAGCGATCTGCTCGTGCTGATCAACGACATTCTCGACCTGTCGAAGGTCGAGGCGGGTCAATTGACGGTCGAGCACGAAACGGTGTCGATCGAGGCGACGCTGCAATCGCTCGAAGAAATGGTTCGTCCGATCGCGGCGACCAGGCACTTGCGTCTCGCCTTCGACAAGTTGCCGGGCACGCCCGATACGTTCGTCACCGACGGCCAGCGGCTCACGCAGATCCTGCGCAACCTGCTGTCGAACGCGGTGAAGTTCACCGAGCGCGGCGAGGTCACGCTCGAGGTCGCCAGGGTCGAGGACAACGTGCTGCGCTTCGACGTGCGCGATTCGGGCATCGGTATTCCGGCCGACAAGCTCGACCTGATCTTCGAGGCGTTCCAGCAGGCCGATGGCTCGACGAGCCGTCAATATGGGGGCAGCGGCCTCGGGCTGTCGATTTCGCGCGAGTTCTCGCGGTTGCTGGGCGGGCGCATCACGGTGGCGAGCGAAGTCGGCAAGGGCAGCGTGTTTTCGCTGTGGCTGCCGCTCGACACCGCACCCGCCGCGGTGATCCCGCCAGCGAATGGTCTGGCAAGCCGGGCGCCGCCCACCGCGTCGCGCGAAGCCTTGCTGCCCGGCGCCGCCGAGCCCGCCGCCGCGTCGATAACCGACGATCGCGACCATCGCACCCGCGCGGGCCGTCTGATCGTCGCGGTCGAAGACGATCCGCCGTTCGCCGCGATTCTGCGCGATCTCGTGCACGAACTCGACTTCGACTTCGTGCACGCGAGCGATGCCGCGAGCGGCCTCGCGCTGGTGCGCGACATGCGGCCGGCCGCGGTGCTGCTCGACGTCGGTCTGCCGGACCGCTCGGGCCTCACGGTGCTCGAATGGCTGAAGAACGATCCGCTGACTCGCCACATTCCGATCCATATCGTGTCGGCCACCGATCATGCCGACAAGGCGCTGCATCTCGGCGCGATCGGCTACACGCTGAAGCCGACCGCGCGCTCGACGATGGAGGCCGCGATCCGCCGCCTCGAAGCGCGGCTGCAACAGCGCCTGAAGCGCGTGCTGGTGATCGAGGACGACGCGCCGATGCGCGAGAGCATCCGCGCGCTGCTGCAAAGCGAGAACACCGAGATCGTCGCGGTCGCGACGCTCGCCGAGGCATTCGAGCAACTGTCGGCGCTGACGTTCGACTGCGTCGTCACCGATCTCGCGCTGCCGGACGGCACCGGCTACGATCTGCTCGAACGCCTCGCCGCGAACAGCGCGCATGCATCGCTGCCGGTGATCGTCTACACGGGCCGCATGCTGTCCGACGAAGAGGAGCACCGGCTGCGCCGCTACTCGAAGTCGATCATCATCAAGGGCGCGAAATCGCCGGAGCGTCTGCTCGATGAAGTCACGCTGTTTCTGCATAGCGTCGAGTCGTCGCTCGCGCCGGAGCAGCAGCGCATGCTGCGCACCGTGCGGCAACGCGACAATGCGTTCGAGGGCCGCACGATCCTGCTCGCCGAAGACGACGTGCGCAACATCTTCGCGCTGTCGCACGTGCTGGAGCCGCTCGGCGCGAAACTGCTGATCGCGCGCAACGGCCGCGAGGCGCTCGACGAACTGGAGAACGGGCCGGAAGTGCATCTGGTGCTGATGGACATCATGATGCCCGAGATGGACGGCCTGACCGCGATGGGCGAGATTCGCCGCAATCCGCGCTTCGCGCATCTGCCGATCATCGCGCTGACCGCGAAGGCGATGGCGAACGATCGCACGCGCTGCCTCGAAGCGGGTGCCGACGACTACGTGTCGAAACCGATCGACGTCGACAAGCTCGTCGCGCTGTGCCGCGTGTGGCTGCGGCAGCGCTGACGGCGCGAGCATTGGCACGCAAGCGAGCAACGCGATGAAACCGTCCGCATCTGAGGTACCGCACCGCATCAGCGATTTCGACATCGAGCTGCGGCTGCTGCTCGAGGCGATCTATCTGAAGTATCAGCACGACTTTCGCTACTACGCGATGTCGTCGCTGCGCCGCCGCCTCACGCAGGCGCTCGATGAATTCAACGTGGAGACACTGTCGCAATTGCAGGACCGCATCATGCGCGACGGCTACGAGTTTTCGCGGCTGTTCCGCTACCTGACCGTGCAGGTCAGCGACATGTTTCGCGATCCGTCGTATTTCCTCGCGCTGCGCGAGCACGTGCTGCCGCGTTTGCGCACCTACCCGTCGATCAAGGTGTGGGTCGCCGGATGCAGCACCGGCGAGGAGCTGTGGTCGCTGAAGATCCTGTTCGACGAGGAGGGTCTCGCCGAGCGCACGCTGTTCTACGCGACCGACATCAACCCCGACGCGCTCGCGCGCGCGGAGGCGGGCATCTACGCACTCGAACGCATCCAGGGCTTCACGCAGAACTATCTGGCGGCGGGCGGCACGCGTTCGCTGTCGGACTACTATCATGCAGCGTATGGCGGCGCGCGCTTTGCCGGCTCGCTCAAAGAGCGCGTGGTGTTCGCCGATCACAGCCTGTCCACCGACGAAGTGTTCCTCGAAGCGCATCTGGTGTCGTGCCGCAACGTGCTGATCTATTTCGATCGCGGCTTGCAGGATCGCGCGTTGGGGCTGTTCGAGAACGCACTGGTGCGGCGCGGCTTTCTCGGCCTGGGCAGCAAGGAAACCCTGCGGTTTTCACGTCACTACCCGGCGTTCGACGAGTTTCGCGCGGCCGAACGCATTTATCAGAAGCGTTAGCGAGGTCGCGATGCCACGCTCGACCAGTGAACCCCCGCCCACCCAGGCCGCCGACGCCAGCGCCGCGCGGACGCACGCGCGCCGCGGCTATCAACTGGTCGTGATCGGCGGGTCGGCGGGCGGCATCGAGGTGCTCAAGGTGCTGCTCGCCGCGCTGCCCGCGCGCTTCGCGGCAGCCGTGATGATCGTCGCGCATCTGCCGCCCGATTCGCCGAGCTATCTGGTGCCGGCGATCGCGCATCGCTGCGCGCTGCCGGTGGTCGAACCCGATGCGGGGGAGCTGATTCTGCCGGGCCGCGTGTACGTCGCGCCGGCCGGTTATCACATGCTCGTCGAAGTGGACCGCACGGTCGCGCTGTCGACCGCCGCGGCGGTGCGCTTCTCGCGGCCGTCGATCGACGTGCTGTTCGAATCGGCCGCCGCGGTGTACGGCGAGCGGCTGCTCGCGATCCTGCTGTCCGGCGCCAACGACGACGGCGCGCACGGGCTCGAACGCGTGCGCGCGCTCGGCGGCACCGCGTGGGTGCAGGATCCCGGCAGCGCCGGTGCACCGGAGATGCCGCGCGCGGCGATCGAGCGCGGCGCGGCCGACGCGATCTACAATCCCGCAACCCTGGCGAAGCGCCTTGCCGCGCTGCCGACTTCCCTCTGATCCGGTGCCATTACGAACTCACCTGTGAACATCCTGATCGTCGACGACATCGTCCACAACATCACCGCGCTGCAAGCGTTGCTCGCGCGGCCCGACGTCGCGGTGCTGGTCGCCGACTGCGGCACCGCCGCGCTCGATCTGCTGCTCAAGCACGAAGTCGCGCTGGCGATTCTCGACGTCAATATGCCCGGCATGAACGGCTTCGAGCTGGCCGCGCTGATGCGCGGCAGCCCGCGCACGTCGCACGTTCCGATCATCTTCCTGAGCGCGACCGCGCAGGACGCGTCGCGCACGTTCCGTGGCTATGAGGCGGGCGCGGTCGACTTTCTGTACAAGCCGTTCGATCCGCGCATCCTGCAGTCGAAGGTCGACGTGTTCGTGCAGCTGGAGCAGCAGAAGCGCGAGCTCGCCGCGCAACTGGTGACGACGCGCCAGATGCTCGAAGCGAACGAGATGCTGATGGCGGTGCTCAGCCACGATCTGCGCACGCCGCTCGGCGCGGTGCTGGCGTCGGCGGAATACCTGATGCGCACGGCCGCCGACGAGCAGGCCGCAACCGTCGCCGCGCGCGTGAAGAACAGCGCCCTGCGCATGGCGCGGATGGTCGATCAACTGCTGAACCTCGCGCGCCTGCAAGGCGGACGTCTGCCGTTGCAGCCGCGCTCGATCGAACTCGCGACGCTGTGCCGCTCGGTCATCGACGAATTCGCATCGCAGAAGAGCGGCAAGCAGATCGTGTTCACCTGCACCGGCAATACGGCCGGCGCGTGGGATACCGATCTCGTGTGGCAGGCGGTGTCGAATCTCGTCAGCAACGCGCTGCATCATGGCGCGCCGGAGGGCGATATCGGCGTGGAGGTCGATGGCGACGCCGAGGATTGCGTGCGCCTGAAGGTGTCCAATCGCGGCACGATTCCGGCGGAGCTGTTTCCGCATCTGTTCAAGGCGTTCGTGTCGAACGGCAACGGCGCGCGCTCGCGCGAAGGGCTCGGGCTCGGTCTGCATATCGTGCAGCAGATCGCGCGCATGCATGGCGGCGACGTCAGCGTCGTATCCACGGACGAGTCCGGCACGACCTTTACGATCGAATTGCCGAGGACGGTGGCGTTGCAGCGGGGGTCGTTTACCCGGCGATAAAGCATCGCCAGGCCCGCGATCACGCCGGTGGGCCACCGCGTGCCCGCTGTGCTACGCTTGCCGCAACCCAATTCACGCAGCGCAAGCACGAATCCCCATCATGCGTTCCTGGCGCCTCGCATCACCGCAGCGCAGCGGTCAGATCAGCACCGCGCGCGCCACCGACCTCGTCATGGCAATCTCCCACCCGGATGCCGACGCGCTCGCCGCGAGCATTCTGCTGACGGTTGGCGAATCGTTGTCGCTGCCCGTCTCGCAGTGCACGATCTTCGCGTATGAGTTCGACGCGCGGCCCCGTACGGTGTCGGCGGCCGACCATCGCGGCGGGCATTTTCTGCGCGACGTCGCCGAACGCTACGCCGCGCATTTCTATGCGCTCGACGGCAATCGCGCGGTCATCGGTCAATCGAACCACAGCCGGCGCACCGCTTTGCGCGATGCGCTGGTGCTGCATCAGCAGCGCGGCGACGAAATCGAAAACGAAGCGTACCGCGCGGCCTGCTACGCGCAGCCGAACGTGTCCGACCGGCTGTCGTTGCTCGTGCAGCCGGCGGATAGCGTGTGGCTGTCGATCAACCTGTATCGCGACCGCGCGTACGGCGTGTTCGCGCCGGGCGAACTGGAGCGGATCGAAAGCGTCGCGCCGCTGTTCGCGCATGCGGCGAAGGGCCAATACGCGCTGAACGGGCAACATCAGCAGGGCACCGGTGCGGCGATGCTCGCGCGCGTGCGGCGCGCATGTCCGACGCTGACACCGCGCGAGCTCGACGTGTTGCGTGGCACGCTCGATGGCGCGAGCGCGGCCGAGATCGCCGGGCAGATGGGCGTGAAGCCAGCGAGCGTCGTCACGTACCAGAAGCGCGCGTACGCGCGGCTCGGGATTTCAAATCAGCGGCAACTGTTCGCGTTGTGTATGCAGCCCTAGCTGCACATCTGTCGAAACTCGCGCCGCAGCGCGCGTCACATCGCGCTTCGAGTCCGCTTCAACTCCGCTTACCCCGCGCCTCGGCCTGCGTCTCCCGATCCCAGCGTTTCAACCACGGCATCACGAAATCCGCGAAGCCGTCGGCCGATGGCGACAGCGCACGCTCGGTCGACCGATACACGCACACCTCGCGAATCGTTTCAGGATCGACGATGCGCTTCATCAAGAGGCCGAAGGTCCGCGCGAGCGGTGCGACATAGGCTGGCGCGAGCGTGACCGCCAGCCCTTGCGCGGCGAGGCCGAACGCGGTGGTCACGTTGTCGACGACATCGACGGGAATGATGCGCGCCTCGACCGGCAGATTGGCGAGCATCTGGTCGACCGCGCGCTCGTGGTCGCGGCCGGTCGCGACGATCGGCACGTCGCGCAGATGCTGCCACTGCACGCGGCGGCGCACGATGCCGGCCGCGCAGTTGCGGATATGATTGTGCGCGGCGCGTCGACGACCGACACTCGTGCGGGTCGACTTGGCCCGGCAAACCCGCTTAGACTCAAGGTTTGCCCTGTCGTCCCGCGGCGCGCGGACGACCGCTACAACAGGCCTGCAGAGGCCGTCTTCAAGGACCCGTCATGTTCGACCATATTCCCGCCTATCCGGGCGACCCGATTCTGAGCCTGAACGAAGACTTTCAGCTGGACCCCCGGCCGAACAAGGTCAACCTCAGCATCGGCATCTATTTCGACGACGCCGGCAAGCTGCCGGTGATCGACGCGGTGCGCCGCGCCGAAACCGCGCTGCTCGACGCGATCGGCCCGCGCTCGTATCTGCCGATGGCGGGTCTGCCGCTCTATCGCGACACCGCGCAGGCGCTCGTGTTCGGCGCCCACAGCGCGGCGCGCGCCGAAGGCCGGATCGCGACGCTGCAAACGCTCGGCGGCTCGGGCGCGCTGAAGGTCGGCGCCGATTTCCTGAAGCGCTATTTCCCCGGCTCGCAAATGTGGATCAGCGATCCGAGCTGGGAAAACCATCGCGTGGTGTTCGAAGGCGCGGGCCTCACGGTTAACACCTATCCGTACTACGACGCGCAAACGGGCGGCCTGCGCTTTGCCGACATGCTCGCCGCGATCGACACGCTGCCGGAAAAGAGCATCGTGCTGCTGCACGCGTGCTGCCATAACCCGACGGGCGTCGATCTGAGCCCGTCGCAATGGGCGGAACTGGTGCCGGTTTTGCAGCGCCGCAAGCTGATCGCGTTCGTCGACATGGCCTACCAGGGTTTCGGCGCGGGCCTCGAAGAAGACGCCGAGCCGGTGCGCCTGCTCGCCGACGCGAACGTGCCGCTGATCGTCGCGAACTCGTTCTCGAAGAATTTCTCGCTTTACGGCGAGCGCGTCGGCGCGTTGAGCGTGGTCTGCAAGAGCGCCGACGAAGCGGCGCGCGTGGCGGGCCAACTGATGTCGGCGGTGCGCGCGAACTACAGCAATCCGCCGACGCACGGCGCGCGCCTCGTCGCCAACGTGCTCGCCGATGCGACGCTGCACGCGTCGTGGGAAGCCGAGCTCGGCGCGATGCGCGAGCGCATTCTGGCGATGCGCAAGGTGATTCACGCCGGGCTCGACGGACGCGTCGATGAAGTGATGCGCGCGCGCTATATCGCGCAGCGCGGCATGTTCACGTACACGGGCCTGTCCGAAAGCCAGGTCGAGCGTCTGCGCAACGAATACGCGGTGTACGTGCTGCGCTCGGGCCGCATGTGCGTTGCCGGGCTGAACGCGCGCAACGCGGACTATGTCGCGTCGTCGATCGCGGCGGTGGTGTCGGGCGCCTGAAGCGCTCCGGCGCTCGGGCCGCTGTTGCGGCACGCGTGAATATGATGGGCGGCGCGCACGGGCGCGCCGTCACAACGACAATTTTGGAGACACCGACGATGGCCACGACCCTCGAAGCGCAACCGGCGAGCCCGCCCAGATCGGCCGCGATCCATCCGGACGAATGGCAGGCGCGCGTGCAACTTGCCGCGTGCTACCGGATTTTCGATCTGCTCGGTTGGACCGAGATGATCTACAACCACATCACGCTGCGCGTGCCCGAAAGCGTCGGCGGCGCCGAGCGCCAGTTCCTGATCAATCCGTTCGGGCTGCACTACAGCGAAGTGACCGCGAGCAATCTGGTGAAGATCGACGCGCAGGGGCGCGTGCTCGACGGCTCGCCGTATCCGGTGAATCCGGCTGGCTTCGTGGTGCATGCGGCGCTTCACGAGGGCTTGCCCGACGCGCACTGTGTGATGCATACGCATACGACGGCGGGCGTCGCGGTCGCCTGCCTCGAAGAGGGCCTGCAGCAGACCAACTTCTATAGCGCGCAGTTGCACGACCGGATCGCGTATCACGACTTTGAAGGCATCACGATTCATGCGGAAGAGGGGCCGCGGCTGCTCGCGCATATCGGCGACAGGCAGGCGGTGATCCTGCGCAACCACGGTCTGCTATCGTGGGGCCGGACGTTGCCGCAGACCTTCGCGATTCTGTGGACGCTGAATCGCGCGTGCGAAGTCCAGGTGGCGACGTTCTCGATGGGCCGCGCTCGGCCGGTGCCGGAGGAGGTCGCGATTCGCTGCTCGCGCGACGCGCTGCAGTTCGATCCGCGCCACGGCGCCGGACAGGACGTGTTCGATGCGCTGGTGCGGCGGGTCGACCGGATCGATGCGAGTTTCCGGCAATGATTGAAGCCACGCGTAAAAGAGCGGGACAATCAACGCTGCAATAATCACAGCAACAGGCAAGGACTCAGGCGATGAAAGTAGCGATCTACGGCGCCGGCTCGATCGGCGGCTGGATGGGAGTGAAGCTCGCGCAGGCGGGCCATCGGGTCAGTGTGGTCGCGCGCGGCGCGACGCTCGACGCGGTGCGCCAGCATGGTCTGCGGCTGATCGAAGGCGGCGTGATCTACGCCGAGCAGGTGAAGGCGAGCGACAAGCCGGCCGATCTCGGCGTGCAGGAACTCGTCGTGATCGCGGTGAAGGGCCCGGCGATGGCGACCGTGGCCGCGCATATCAAACCGCTACTCGGCCCCGAGACGATCGTGCTGACGGCGATGAACGGCGTGCCGTGGTGGTTCTGCGACGGCCTGGGCGGCGAACTCGCCGGCCAGCGCCTGAAGACGATCGATCCCGACGGCGCGATCACCGCCGCGATCCCGGCCGCGCAGACGGTCGGCTGCGTCGTGCACGCCAGTTGCCTGATCGACGCGCCCGGCGTGGTCCGGCATCACCAGGGCAACGGACTGATCGTCGGCGAGGCGTCGGGCAAGCCGAGCGAGCGTGTCGAACTGCTCGCCGCGCTGTTGCAGGCGGCGGGCTTCCATGCAACGGCTTCGGCGCAGATCCAGCGCGACGTGTGGTTCAAGCTGTGGGGCAACATGACGATGAACCCGGTCAGCGCGATCACCGGTGCGACGACCGACCGGATCCTCGGCGACGAACTCGTGCGCGGTTTCGTCACGCACATCATGCTGGAGGCGAAGGAAATCGGCGCGCGCTTCGGCATCCCGATCGACCAGGCGCCCGACGACCGTCACGCGGTCACGCTGAAACTCGGCGCGATGAAAACATCGATGTTGCAGGACGTGCAGGCCGGCAAGGCGGTCGAACTCGATGCGCTGGTCGGCGCGGTGCGCGAACTCGGGCAACTGACGCGCGTGCCGACGCCCTATACGGATGCGTTGCTCGGACTCGCGCGGCTGCATGCGAGTACGTTGGGCTTGTATCCGAGGCAGTGAGGTCGGTCTGCCCGCGCCCGTTTTGTTGTGATGGCTGTAATTCCCTCGCACTGCTGCGGCATTGCCGTTACCGCCTCTAGCGAACCGCCTCCAGGGAGGCGGTTTTTTTACCCGCGCCAGGCCGTGGCGGCAGCCGGCAGCTTCGCCGCTTCGATCAACGACAACGCGCGCCGCGAGTCGTCGAGTTCGGTCAGGCACAAGAGCGCGAGACGCGCGAGATACAGCGACGCCTGCGCCTCGCCTTCGTGGGTCAGCGTGATGCACAGCGTCGTATAGACGAGGTCGAGATCGGAATCGGTCATGATGTCGAAGGTCCTTGCGCGTTAGTTCTGCTGTGCCAGCGTGGCATCGAGCGCGCGCAGAATGGCCGCCGCGCTGCCGTTGCGCCAGCGCGCGAGTACGTGGCCGTCGGGGCGGATCAGATAGACGGTGCCGGGCCGTGCGTCGAGCATGTCGTGCAGGCGGCCGGTTGGGTCGATCGCTCGCGGGCTGTTTGCCGATTGCGCTTCGGCCGTGACGATATCGATCACGTTGAACGGAATGCCCCGGCTGGCTAGCGTGCTTTGCAGTTGCTGCCACGCGTCACCATCGTTCGCGTGGTCTGCTTCGAAGCGCAGCGCCGCGAAGCACGGTCCGAGCAGATCGGTTAGATGAATGCCGAGCCGTGCGCCATCTTGCGATTGTTTGAGCAGCCTGCCCTCGGGCAGCACGGTACCCGGCGCGGGGCCGCGATCGAACGCATCGGCTCCGTCGCCTGCGAAGTTCAGCGGCGATTGCCGATACGCGATCGCATGCGTCTGGCGCGGATTGATCAGCGGCCGCACCGCCGCATGCCGCTCGGCGAGCCCGAGCACGGCCGTGCGCAGCAAGTCGAACGCGAAGGTCGGCGGCGCCATGAACTCGGTACTTTTCATGCCGTAGCTCAGGTTCTCGCGCGCCGCGTACACACGTTCGTCGCTATAGCTATCGAGCAGCGCTGGCGACGCGCTCCCATTGATCACGCAGCCGAGCTTCCAGCCGAGATTGTCGGCGTCGTCGATGCCGGAGTTCGCGCCGCGCACGCCGAAGATCGGCACCAGATGCGCGGCGTCGCCCGCGAATAGCACGCTGCCATGCCGATAGCGTTCGAGCGTCAGCGCATTGGCCTTGTAGATCGTGATCCAGATCGGCGACCACGCGCCGGCTTCGCCCATCGAGTCGAGCAGGTTTTGCACGCGCGGTATCACGTTCTCGGGCAGCACGGCGGCGTCGGGGTCTTCGTCGTCGCGTAACTGATAGTCGATGCGCCACACGTTGTCAGGCTGCTTGTGCACGAGCACCGTCGAGCCCGGATTCGACGGCGGATCGAAGTACGCGAGCCGTTCGGTCGCGCGCGTGCTGTCGAGTTCGATATCGACGATCACGTAGCGGCCTTCGTAGGTCGTGCCTGTGAGCTTCAGCCCGAGCAGGTCGCGGATCGTGCTGCGTCCGCCGTCGCAGGCGACGACCCACGCAGCGTCCATCTGCCAGCTTTTGCCTTGCGGATCGGCAGGATCGGCGCTGCGCAAGGTCAAGCTCGCGCCGCCCTGCGGCCGTTGCTCGAGGCCCGTCACACGCGTTTGCCAGCGCACGTCGATCAGATCGGCATGCCGTTCGATCTCGTCGAGCAGCAACTGCTCGATCTGATACTGCGCGATATTGATCATCGGCGGCAGCGACTGCTCGTCGTCCTGATGCATCGCGAAGCGGAACACCTCGGTGTCGCGATAGAAACTGCGCCCGCCGGTCCACGCCAGCCCCTTTTGCAGAAAGCCGTCGACGACGCCGAGCCGCTTGAAGATTTCGAGGCTGCGTCGCGAGATGCAGATCGCGCGGCTGCCGGTGCACACGCTGTCGTCCGCCTCGATCAGCACCGAGCGCACGCCCTGGCGCGCGAGCGCAAGCGCGAGCGTCATGCCGACCGGACCGCCGCCGACGATCGCGACGGCGCGCGCTTGTGGATCGCGTCCGTCGATGAGCGGCGGCATCACGGCCGGATAGCGGCGCGGGGCGAACGGATAGGGCTTGAACGGGCGGGTCATGCGTGTCTCCAGTTTGCTTGCGTTATCGGTGCAGTATGCGTCAGCGTTCGCGCGCGGCTGTCCTCATTTTGGGTACAGCGCCGCGCGCGAGCGTGAGGAGTGGTAGAGACCTGGACCTTCGCCGCTCGTTAGCCGTCCAGACAGGCGCGCAGGCTCCGCGCGAGGTGGCCCGCTTCACCTGCATTGGCGATGTTTGCGAAGCCCATCACAACGCCACGCGGCGTGCTTCGCGTGCGAGCATTCGCGTACCAGACCGAGAGCGGCAGAACGGCGAGCCCCGCTTCGCGGGCGCGCGCCGCAACCGCGACGTCGTCGACCGGGCCATCAGGGCCCTCGACGAAGTGAAGACGCGGTCCCTAACTGATGTTTGTTCGAGCTTCCGCGGTGCCAGTGCAGCATCCGGGCCGACGAGCTTCCACCTCGGTTGGAAAAACGCGGCTTCCCAACCGGTGGACGATCCGGCATCGACGTTTATGCCGCTCGCTTCGCGAATACATCCTTGAACACGGGCATCGCCGAAAAGACGTTCGGCCAGCCTGCGTAAAAGGCGAGCTGCGTCAGCATTTCGGACGCCTCGTCCTTCGTCAGACCGTTGTCCATGGCACGGCCGAGGTGATACGGAATCTGCGCGACCTGAGCGCTGGCAACCAGGGCGCTCACCGTGACCAGGCTCCGGTCGCGTGGAGCGAGTCCTGGACGCAGCCAAAGGTCGCGGAAAAGCACATCGGTCGTGTACTGAACAACGCCGGGAGCGACCGAGCCGAAGCTTTGCTCGACCGCCTGCGCACGCTGCTGCTCTGCGACTTCGTTCAGTGGTAGCGGCTCGACCTCGGCCCGAGGGACCTGATCGATACCGATGCCACGTTCATCGAAGATGCACTTCGCGACGACAGCCGCTGCGGTCGCGTTTCCCCAGCCGGAATAGAAGGCGAGGTGCGTGATCATTTCCGAAATCTCGGCAGGCTTCACACCGCTATCCAGCGCCAACCGGAAATAGAACGGCATCTCGATGGTCTGGTTGCGGGCGATGAGCACCGACAGCGTCACGATGCTCCGGTCTCGCGGTGACAGTTGCGGCCTCTTCCAGAGGCCGCCGAGCACGGTCTGGCTCGTATAACGCGCGAATGCCGGAGAAACGAGAGTGAGATCAACTTGTGACAATGGATCTTGCATGTTTCCAGTCCTTTCCATACTGCTCGTCCGTGACCTTCTCCAGCCATTCGACGTTCTTGCCGTCGAGCGCTTCCTGAATGGCGATATGTGTCATCGCGGTCGTCGAAGTTGCGCCATGCCAATGCGTGTGGCCAGGCGGGCACCAGATCACGTCACCAGCCCGGATTTCGACGCGCGGCTCGCCTTCGCACTGGGTCCAGCCACAGCCGGCCGTAACGATCAAAGTTTGGCCGAGCGGGTGGGTATGCCAGTTAGTCCGCGCTCCCGGCTCAAAAGTGACGCTCGCGCACGAAACGCGTGCCGGCGGAGGCGGAGCGTTCAGCGGGTCGAGCCGCACCGTGCCCGTAAACCATTCTTCAGGGCCTTTCTTCGAGGGCTGGAAGCCCGCGCGTTTCAATTCCATGACCGTTCCTCGTCGGTATCGTCGGGGCGATATGCCACTGCTGTTAATCTAACTCCTGGCAATTGATGCGACTAGGGAAACACTGATTTATCAGGCTCGGCCGTCATCGCTGACGTGTTCGAGTACGTTATAGAAGGAAGTTCACGGAACGGACCAATAGTGATGAAGCGGCAGATCAGCTTTGCAGAAGCGGAGAGT
>NZ_VZQN01000042.1:0-74234 GCF_014397645.1 Paraburkholderia sp. 31.1 | reverse complement strand
CGCATCGAACCACGAATGCGCAAACGAAGACCGAAGTCCTACCCATGGCTGAAAGAGCCTCGTCACATCGCACGTGAGCGCGTCCAAAAATATGGGCACGCTCCACGGGCTTAAGTAAGTGCCATTCACATTAGCCACGTTCCACAAACCGCGATACGAGCAAGCCGATGGAAGTACAGAGCGCATTGATTCACGTCTTCGACGGCGCCGATCTGGTCTGCGAAATGGTCTACTTCGACCACAAGACAGTCCTGCGTCGGCTCGGCGCTGCAAGGCCCGCGGGCTGTCTTTCGTCCCTTTCCATGCCATCCGCCAGGCGAGCCATCCGATTGCCGGTGCACTCCGGTCTACGGCATCGTTTCCAACGTTTTCTTCAGCCGCGCGACTGCCTCTTCGGACTCCTGCTGGATTCGCGCGCGCACGAACAAGACATTCACCGCTGCAAACCATAGTGACGGGGAGCGGTAGACGAACTCACGCTCAAATCGCGTCCCGGACGCTACGGGCCTCAGGGAGTAGCTCACCGCGCCGGCGGACTTGCCATCTATCGTGCCGACGATGACCCATTTGCGCGGACGGTCCCGCACAGCAACCGTCCACACGACGCTTCCCCGCCGACCCGCCACGCGAAATTCTTCCACGACCTGTTCGCCAACGCTCAACGGGTGGTCGGTTGCCCCCCTTACCGATAGTGAAGACGGGTGCCAATCGGGCCAGTGCGCGGGTGTCGTCACGTAGTCGAAAACGACCAAATCCGGTTGCTCGATCAAGATCACGGTGACAATCTTCGTCGTCAGGTCGACGGACTCAGGCAGCGGTAGAGCAAGCAGGACAGCGACCGCGAAGGCTGCCATGATCGCGCTGATCCATCTCAATGGCCATTTCATCTGCGACTCTTCGAAGTATCGCGCACACGTGGACTGCCGGGCCTCTAAACAGGCTCGAAAGCTCTGCGGGTTCCCCGACCAGATAACGGCGAAGCCGGACGCAGATCGAGGCACGCGCCGTGCGCCGATAGTACCGCGTTGCGGCGCTCGTTCCGGTCAGACACATCTCGCCAGTTCACCTCGTCAATGTCGTCCGGCCCGGTCATCTAAAACCAGGGCGCCAATGCAGTGACCTCTTTTCTGCCATGAACCTGATCGGCGGCAGTTGTGCCATCGAATCTGATTTGAGGCGTCATGCTGCTTCTACAAGCGCATACATGCTTCCATCGTCCTTCTGCAAGCCCCATACCACATCAATAGAAATAAGGATGGGGCGTCCCAAATAGCATCCGTCAGGAATTTTTCACACGAATCCGGCGCCCGCGTCCTAGTGTGTCTCCATGGTTGGGCATCGGACGTGCATCGATGCAACTCTCGAGGGGCGGTAGCAAGAACAATCGGTTTTCACATGGGTGCCGGTGACGGATGCCCGCCAATGCGCAAGCGTATTACCCTTTTCGCGAGGCACGACATGACATCGATTTTCAGACGGCTATCCCGTTCTACTTCCAGCGGCTTTGCAGGTGGCAGCGTCATCGCGCTTCTTACGTGCGCGATCGTCCCAGGTGCCGAGGCGCAAGTGGTCGGCCCGCTCGTCACGGTGGCCGCGGGCGATCCATTCAGCGGATGCACTGCGGACCAGATTAACGCACAGGAGTCCGCATTCGGGAGCGTCCTGTTTCCGGCCACGTCGATCGAGCCATGGGTGGCGGCGTCCCGCCTACTCGTCGGCCATCAGCAGGACCGCTGGGACGACGGTGGCTCACGCGGACTCGTCGGCGTCGTCTCCACCGATGCGGGCAGCACATGGACCAATACGATCCCATCCGGCGTTACCGATTGCACCGGGGGCAAATTCCGTCGCGCCTCCGATCCGTGGGTAGACTTCGCGCAAGACGGAACCGCGTTCTTCTTGTCGTAGGTGTTGGACCCGATGAAGCCGACCACTCCGTTTGGGGCGCGCAATAGCGCCTTGCTGGTCAGCCGCTCAGTCGACCACGGCGCGAGCTGGCAGGCTCCCATGACGCTGATCCGCACCAACTCGCCGCACGCGCTCAATGACAAGAACTCGCTCACCGCCGATCCGACGGCGAACGGTTACGTCCATGCGGTGTGGGATCAATTGAGCGTTTTCCCGCCAACCCAGGCCGGCGATCAGATGCTCGCGGGAAACGACGGTGTCGAGATCGCGCGTCAATTGCGCAACGGTGCAGCGGGTGGTGCTCCGGTCTTCAAGTTCAATTTCACCGGCCCGAGCTTCTTCTCGCGATCCATCGACAACGGCGTGACCTGGAGCACGGCCGCCCCGATCTATCAACCGGGCACGAAGGCGCAGACGATCAAGAACATTGTACGGGTGTTGCATGATGGGACCCTGCGTGACTTCTTCACTGCAATCAGTGTCACCAACTCGGGGCTCAGCATCGGCTATATGAAGTCCACGGATAAGGGCGCGAGCTGGAGCACGCCGACGTTCGTCAACGATATTCAGGTGCGCACCCTGGGAGTGGTCACGCCGGACACCGGCCAGCCGATACGCGATGCCGCCATTCTTTTCAGTGTCGCTGTCAACCCGGTCACGGGGGCCGTCAGGCTCATCAACGCCGGGGGCGTCAGCGAACCGCAATCGCCACTCTCGATCCGCGATATCTGGAGCCGGGACGAGGCTGGTCGCCCGCCGTGGGACCGGCGGCGGCCGGCAGCGAAATGGGAGGTGTGCTGGCGAATCGGAAGCTCCGTTGACAATGAAAGGAAAGGATAAACCTCATGCCGAGCGTTGAGCGCGCCCGGGTGGCTGCGCTGATCGACTCTGTTTGGCGCATGGCGCTTCGCCTCGGATTTCCGCTCGCCCGCGCGTGGTGGCACCTTCGACGTCCTCGCCATGAGGGCGCGTTAGTAGCAATCTACGTCGGTCAGTCGCTGTTGCTGCTGAAGTCGTCGTACCGCGCCGAATGGGGGTTCCCGGGCGGCAGTATCCGGGCCGGTGAGACACCTGCTGCTGCGGCGCTGCGCGAGATGGAGGAGGAGATCGGACTTGCGTCTCACCCCTTACTGCCAGCAGGCAGCGCCGCCGGCATGTGGGACGGGCGAAGAGACCGGGTGCATTTCTTCGAACTGCGCCTCGATTGCCTACCCGAACTGCGGCTCGATAATCGCGAGATCGTCGCCGCGCATCTGGCGTCGCCGGAGGAGTTGCCTGGCTTCGCCGTGACAGGCGCGGTCGCTGCGTATCTCGGCAGGGATGTCTGCGGCTAGTCGAGCCGTTTTTCTTGCATGACCGTTCGAGTCCGCGTGACGCTGCGCGAGGCGCGGGCCTTCCAGGCATCAGGGTTACAGCCCCACGGTTTTTAACGCTTCCTGATTCGCCAGCATGGCATCGATAAGAGCGCGAGCCTTGCGGTCGACGCACGTGAGAGCAACACTTTCCGACTCGTAGGTAACGACATCGGCTAAGTCACCGGTGACGTGCTGTTTTCGTGTCCTTCTACGCAACGACCACGTGACGCGATATGTCAGCGCGATTCCAACGGACAAACGGGCCGTCCGCGGCTCCATGTGCGCTTCGATGACGAATCCGCGATAACGCCCGACAATGTGATGTTTCATTGATTGACTTCACCGTCTTTCGCCTTCATCGCTCGCCTCTCAATGCACGACGCCAAAGAACAAAATTGCGCCTTCGGCCGGCGTCAGGCCCGCCTTGAAGTAGCCTTCGAGCCGGTCGGCTGTCGCTTCATCGAGCGTGAAGGGCGGATGGACGTAGCCTACGGCGAATGCATGGTCGTACCAGTCGTTGAGCCAAGCGCGCAGCTCTATCACGTCCTGCGGCAGTGTGTTCGAAGCATCGTCGTGCATGTGCGTTTCCCCGGCTGGCTGAACGATCAGGCCGCCATGCGGCCTATCCCCATTTCCGGACGGCGCTGGCCCGGCGGAAACACGTGCCATGCGCCGTCGGCATGGCGAAAGAAGAAGAGTGAAAACGCCCCGGTCGGCAGATCGATTTGAATGCACACCCGGCATGTTCCACCCGAGCGCGAGCGGTTCAGCAGACGCACGCGCGCCCCTCGGCCCCCCGTCGGGCCAACGAGTTTTTCGACCTGAGAACGCAGCGATCTGTTGCCCGCCATGATTTTCCCCGCGATGCACGATGATTCGATGCTATGGCGATCGGTGCGTGCGTCCAATCGGCACCGGCCGGAATGTCGTTTCAGGAATCACTGGTTTCAGCCGTCAGGACTTCCTGAACCGGAGCAGCATGTAGAACGGCATTTAAGGGTCCTTGCCCATCTGCGGGGGCTTTCGCCATGAATCACACTAAGGATTTCCTGACACGCGAATCAGGAAGTCACACCCTGATTTTCCAGCTTGCGCTGAATGCGACACACATTCTGCTCGTAGATGATGAGCCATCGAAATGCAATGTCGAATTGATGCAACATGATCGGCTATCTATCGGAACGGGAAAACGTCATCGAGCAAATCGACGCGATATGTCTGCGACTGTTCGACACCTGGTGCGAGACGCGCAGCGTGACATCGCTTGCGTATTTGATGCACTGCTGGCCGTTGATAGACAGCACGACCAACGCGCTCAGGCGCCTGGGCGAAGCCATGCGCGAGTTGCGGCGCAATCACGCGGACCAGATCGACGAGTATGATTTTCGCGCGCTGTGCGAGGTGGCCGACCTCATCGACGAACTGACCTTGCCGCGCACGGTCCGACTGATCGCGGTGGCGGGCGAGGTGTCGCACTAGCGAACGGCAACGCCGGCCAGGCGCGCAACTGCTTACAGGCACGCATGCGGCGGCTGTGAGGCCACGGGGCGCGCCGTTTCATTGGACGTTTGAAACCCGGAGCGGGCGTGATGGACCAGGCGCCGGCATCGAGTGCAGAATAGGACGACCACAACGGCGGCACTCGCGGGGATATATGGCGCTCGACATTTTCGACGCATGGTGGAGCGGGCTCCTGCAACCCGCTGAGCGGTATCTCGAAGGGAACACCGCATCATGAGCCATCTCGCCGCTCCGGTCGCGTATACGGGCACGATTCTGATCGTCGACGATACGCCGGGGAATCTCGGCGTGGTTGTCGACAGTCTCGAGGCGCGCGGCATTCGCGTGCTGGTGGCGCTCGACGGTATCGAAGCGTTGGAGCGCGCAGCCTTCTCGCAGCCCGATGTGATCCTGCTCGACGTGAAGATGCCGGGCATCGACGGCTTCGAGACCTGTCGGCGCCTCAAGCGCGATGAGCGCACGCGCGATATCGCCGTCATATTCATGACCTCGCTGATGGACAACGAGGACCGCGTCGAAGGCTTTCTGGTGGGCGGTGTCGATTATGTGACCAAGCCATTGCGCGTCGATGAGATGGTCGCGCGCGTTGGCGTGCACCTCGAGCTGCGGGTGATGCACAAGCAGGTTCTCGCGCAGAACCGGCAACTGCTGGCGGAAGTCGCCGTGCGCAAGGAAACGGAGGCCGCGCTATCGCAAGCGCGCGACGATCTGGAGCGACGTGTCGCATTGCGCACCGAAGAGCTGGCGCGCGCCAACGCCAACTTGCGGGCGCAGATCGACGAGCGGCGGCGCGCGGACGCGCGCCTGCAGGCAAGCGAGGCTCGCTTTCGCGCGATTGTCGAAACGAGTCCGGTGCCGCTGTGCATCACCTCGATGCCGGATGGGCACATCCTGTACACGAACCCGCCGCTGCGCGAACTCTTCGGCATGGACGAAGGCTTGTCCGCCAATATCGCGGATTTCTACGCCGAGCGGGGCGAGCGCGAGCGTCTGATCGAACATCTGCGGACCAAGGGTGGCTTGCGCAACACGGAGATACAGTTCCGGCGCCAGGACGGTACCCGGTTCTGGGCGATGGCGACGGCGCGCGCCGCGACTTACGACGATTCTCCCGCGATCTATGTGGGCCTGAATGACATTACGGGGCGCAAGCAGATGGAACAGGAACTCGTCGAATCGCGCGAGCAGCAGCGCGAACTGTCCGCGTACATGGAGGCGATTCGCGAGGAGGAGAGAAAGCGCATTGCGATGGAAATTCACGACGAGCTGGGGCAATTGCTGACCGCGCTCAAGATGGACGTGTCTCTGCTCAAAATGCGCATCGCGCACGACGCGGAAGCGACAAAAAAAGCCGACGATATGCGCCAACTGGTCGAAGGCACGATCTCGATGGTGCGCAATGTCGCGAGCCACCTGCGGCCCGCGGCGCTTAACTTCGGCATCGTGTCTGCGCTCGAATGGCTTGTCGACGAGTTCAACCGCCGCAATGCGATTGCGTGTGAATTGCGCATCGAAGGCGGCGAACCTACGCTGTCCGACGCCCACGCGACGGCCCTGTTCCGCATTGCCCAGGCTTCGCTGACGAACGTCGCACGTCATGCCGCCGCCACACGTGTCGAGGTGACGCTTGTTTCGACGGCTTCACAGCTCTTGCTGCATGTGCGTGACGACGGATGCGGCTTCGATCAGCAAGTGGTGAGTCGCAACTATTCATATGGCCTGCTCGGCATGAACGAGCGCGCGCGGCTGATCGGCGGATCGCTTTCGATCGACAGCTCGCCGGGCGCGGGCACCATGGTTTCGATTCATATTCCGCTCGATGGCGGAGCTCGAACATGATCAGGATACTCATTGCGGACGATCATGCGATAGTCCGTGGCGGACTCAGACAGATCATCGCGACCACGAGCGATATCGTCGTTGCGGCGGAAGCGGCGCAAGGAGCGGAAGTGATCGACAAGCTGCGCTCGTGCGCGCTCGATCTTCTATTGCTCGACATGACGATGCCCGGCATCAGCGGCGTCGCTCTGATCCGCAGGGTACGGGCGGAACATCCTTCGTTGCCGGTGCTGGTGCTGAGCATTCACGACGAGGCTCAGGTCGCGTCTCGCGCGCTGCGCGCGGGAGCAACGGGATATCTGACCAAGGACAGTGACCCGGAGGTGCTGCTCGCGGCAATCCGCAAGCTCGCGGACGGCGGCCGTTTCATCGATCCGAAGCTCGTCGATGCGATGGTGTTCGATACACAGCGCGGCGACGTCCCGCCGCATGAAGTACTGTCGGACCGCGAATTCCAGGTCCTGCAGATGCTCGCGGCAGGCAGGAGCATCAATGAAATTGCCCAGGCATGTGCCCTCAGCGCGAAAACGATCAGCACACACAAGATGCGGTTGATGCAGAAACTCGGGCTTTCCAACAACGCTGAGGTGATCCGGTACGCGATCCGGCACGGAATGATCGTCGAGTAGAAAACGAAGGATGATGCGGTGCAGGTTCTGAGGCGCGAATCACCGCGGTAGCCTCCTTTCCAGATATTGCTCGACGAAGCTGAGGATCGCCTTGGACCGGTAAGCCTTCGCCAACCGGCAAAGGTGGTCTGCGAAGGGTCGATAGCACTCGTCGAGCTCGCTCAAGTGTCGGGCGTGTTGCACGATGGCACGCATGTCGCCGAGTCGCGCCAGGTAGTGCAGCGCTTCGATCTCCCCCTGCGGCGGTGCCATCAAGGGCGCGGTAAAAGGAGCGGCAGCGGGTACAGCCGTGTGGTCCGCGCCAGTGACTTGCGCCTTGCTCGCTTCGTCGATCCACTCGACATTCATGAGCGACGCGACATGGGACAATAGCCGGCCGAATTCGATCGGTTTGGCAAGAAAAGCGTTTGCGCCGGCCGCGAGACTTTGCGCCGCATCGGTCCCCGCGGCGCTTGCGGAGACTGCGACGATGGGCAGATCCCGGAACTCGGGCATCTGGCGCAGGCAACGCGTGGCTTCGAGCCCGTCCATCCCGGGCATGACCACATCCATCAGGACCAGCGCAGGATGCAGGGAGCGGGTTTTCTCCAGAGCTTCGGATCCATTGCCAGCCTCCGCCATGTCGAATCCGAGCGGCCTCAGCATATCGACCATCACGGCACGGTTCTCCGCCACGTCATCCGCGACCAGGATAGCCTTGCGCGGCCCCTTGTAGCCGCTCACGATCCGTCCGGACGCGGCGACAGCCGCCGGGGGCGCCACCACCTGGACATCCAGTTCGATCGAGAAGACGCTGCCAATATCGCGGCGACTCTCGATATGGATGTCGCCGCCCATCAGGCGTACGAGTTGCCGGCTGATGGCGAGCCCGAGCCCCGTGCCGCCAAAGCGATGCCGGTCGTCGCTCACTTGCTCGAAAGGCCTGAAGATTTCCTCCAGGCGCCCTTCATCTATCCCAATGCCGGTGTCCTGCACTTTGAAACATAGTCGCGCGGGCGGCGTAAAAGCGACGCTCAGATGCACGCTCCCCTGCTCGGTAAATCTGATCGCATTGGAAAGCAGGTTGAGCAGCGCCTGACGCAGCCGTATTTCGTCCACCCGGACAGCCGCGGGCAGATCGGGCGGCATGTCGCAATCGAAGGCGAGTCCCTTTTCCGTTGCCTTGACCCGCATCGTCTCGGCGACAAAGCAGACGAACTGTTCGAGCGGAACGTCGGAAAGATTGAGTTCCATTCTTCCAGCTTCGATCTTGGCTATATCCAGGATGTCGTCGATGAGCGTCAGCAGGTGTTCGCCGCTGCGCTGGATGACCGCGAGTCCGTCGATCTGTTGTTGATCGAGAGTCGTGTCGCGTGTGAGGATCTGCGCGTAACCAAGAATCGCGTTCAGCGGCGTACGCAGTTCGTGGCTCATGTGCGCGAGAAAGTCACTTTTTGCCTGGTTGGCCGTATCTGCATGTTCCTTGGCCACGGCGAGTTCCGCTGTCCGTTCGCGGATCATGTCTTCGAGGTGCTCGCGGTAGCGCCGCAATTCCGCTTCGGCATGCTTGTGCTCCGTGATGTCGCGTGAGATGCCGAGCAGGAACTGCGGCACGCCGCGCACATCGGCGATCGGGATCTTCATCGTGTGCACCAGGCGCACGCCATGTCGCGTATGAACCGGCTCTTCCTGTATGTCGATCATGTGATGCGACTCCAGCACGGCCCGATCCTTGAGCGCGAAGAATTCAGCCTCCTCCGCGGGAAACAGATCGTGGACGGACCGGCCGAGGAGTTCCTCGCGCCGGTAGCCGAGAAGTTGCTCCGCCGCCTTGTTGCAGCGCACGAAGCGCAAGGTCGCGGCCTCCTTGACGAAGATCGTGTCCGGGATGTTTTCGATGATGCTGTTAAGAAAGTTCTCGCTTTCCCGGACGGCATCTTCGGCGTGCTGACGTTCGGCGATCTCGGCCGCCTGACCCGCAAGCGCCGTACTGAGTTCGGCCGTGCGCTGTGCGACGCGCGCCTCGAGTCCGGCGTTGAGCTCCTTCAACGCATCCTCGGCCTGGCGGCGCCGGCGCCGGTCTTCAAGGAACTGCTCGACTGCGCGCGCCATATCGGCAATCTCGTCGCCGCCGTGCACGGGGACTCCGGCTTGCGTGCGTCCGGCATCGCCGTGCCGCAGAAAGTGACTGACGCGGCGCAGGCGCGCCACGACATGGCGCCCGAGGAATTCGCGGGCGATTAGCCAGGTGAGCAGCAGGCTCACCGCGACTCCACCCGCCACCCATTTGCGTGTGCGATCTGCGCGAATGGCCAGATCCTGGACTGCTTCGCGGTAGTCGCGCGTCAAATAATCGGACTGCCGTTGCGCCGCGACGGCCAGAGCCTCGGCCGCGCCGCGCAGGTCCTTGTCGAGGCTGGTCAGCGACACGCCCGGCCGCTGCCCATCCGCCGGCGCACCCCGGGGGCCGAGCGCGGTCTCGCGCACCTGCGCCTCGATGTTGGCGATGTTGCGAAAGCGTTGGCTCGACCGATAAAGCGTCAGCGCGTCGACCCCCGGGTCGTCGCTTGCGGCCGCGGAGGCCAGGCGGTCAACCAGGCGGTCGAACGATGCCAGCTGTTCGAGCACATGCCGATGGGTCTCGCGCACGGCATCGATCGTATCGTCGCGAGACAACTGCAACGCGAGGCGTTCGATCGTCAGCGTGTGCTGTACCAGATCCTGCGCATCCGCGAGGCGCGTGAGCCGCTCTTCGGCCAGCTGACGGATCGATTGGGCCGAACCGGTCAACGAGTAAATCGTCGTGGCTCCGACGACGACCACCAGCGCGGCCAGGCACGAAACAACGAGCGCAAATTGAGCGGTGAGCGATTGTGGGAAAGGCAGTTTCACGGTCGTTGCCAGATCTGACGATAAATGTCGCGATAGCCGTTGTCAGGGTCGTAGAGTAGACGATCGCCGCCGTCCGCGGCGACGTTGTCCGCCGTCACGAGATGCACCGGCGTCACGTAACCCGTGACGCCGACGCCCGCGAAAAGTCGGTTCATTTCGTCGACCAGTTGCCAGCCGTGCAGATTCAGGGGTTCGGCCACGGTGCCGGTCTGGAACGTGCCGGTGCGGATGCGCAGGAAGGCGGACTCGCTGCCGTCGCCAGCCGACAGCATGATCATTGCAGCGTTCGGCATTCCCGCCTGAGTCAACACCGGGGCGGCGTAGTCAAAGTAGATGTCGTTGATCGCCAGCGCACAGTTCCAGCGCGGGCCGTAACGCGCGAGCAGGGCGCGTGTCGTCCCCGGCACCAGTTCCCGGCTGCGCGAAATCGCCACGTCGCGCACTTCAAGCAGGGTACAGCCACTGCACGCGCGAACGACGGCAGCCATTTCATCCGCCTTGCCTTGCGCAATTCGGAAATTGGAATCGGTGAAGATGACGACGCCCGCATGCCCGCCGGACTGCACGATGGCCGCCAGCGCGGTCACGCGCGCGACCTCGAGCGGATCCGTCGCCACGTTCATCGCCACGGGCGTGCCGGGCACCGGTCCGGCACGGGCCGCGACATGCCAGCCGACGATCGGGATGTTGTTCTCGGCAAACGGCCGCAGTGCGGGGAGCAGCGCGCGTGCGTCGCCGCCGGCGAGGATCAGACCGTCGGGGTGGCTTGCCAGCGCATTCGCGAGCATCTTCAGCCGCAGGTCAGGCGCACCCGCGGAATCGAAGATCCTCACGCGCCAGCCGATCACCTTGGCCGCCTCCAGCACACCATCGACCACACCGAGGATGCCGCCGTTGCGCAAATCCTCGGTGACGACCGCGATGTGTTTTCCAGATTGCGCAGGTGGCCCGTTGCGTGGCCCGTTCCAGGGTGCAGCGGGACGCGAAGCGGCGTCGACCACTCGCTTGGCCAGGGCCAGGAAGTCCGTCGCGGCGACCGGGGCTCCGGGCGCAGGGCCAGGCAATAAATCCTGCGCGGCGGCGGCCGGCAGCACACACGCGCAAGCCAACGCCAGAAGGAAGCCCTTCATGCTGTTCCCCCGTGGGCTCCGTCGAGGTCGATTGGGGGTGCCCAAAGCCGCTCGCGGATGACCTTTTTAGCAGGATATTACAAGCCGATTCCCGCGTGTCATCGGTCATGCGCTGGCGCAGATTGGATCAAGCGTGGTCGGCACTCAACTGCAATGGTCTGATGGTCAGTGTTTGCCACGATTGCGCGATCAATCGTTCATCGATCGCAAGCCATAAACATGAGATTTCGCGCGGTACGCTGAGCGCGGCTGTACAGCACCGAAGGCCCGCTGTCGCGGGGCGACGTCAGGCGTTACATCATCTCGGGTTTCGCCAGCCGGCTGCCATCGCTAAAGCGCGTCAATCGATATGGCTGTGTCTCGATCCCAGTCGCGTCGTCCGTCACGATGCGGCTAACCAGCATACCGGCTCCCGGTCCCAGCCCGAATCCATGACCGCTGAACCCCGAAGCGATCACAAGGCCCGGCTTGCTCTCCACGCGTGACATCACCGGCACCAGATCGGGCATCGTGTCGATCGCGCCAGCCCACGCATGAGCGATACGCAATCCCGACAGTTCGGGAAAGACCGTCGCAACGTTTTGTAGTGCACGGGTCGGCCACTCGGCATCGGGCGCAGGATTGAGAACCCGCGTCACCTCGAACGGAGAGATGTCGTCGTTGCGCCAGTCCGCACTTCCTTCGGGGCCGCCGAAGAAAGGTTGCGCGATCCGGAATTTGAGCTTCTTGTTGAGTTTGCTGCGGAACATCTGGCGAAACTTGACCGCGTGCCGCAGGTTCTGTGGCGCGATCTCCATGCGTCCATAGCCTGGCACCGCGATCGTGTAGCCGCCGTCCAGCCGCCGCCGCATCGCGAAGTTCGGGCCGGAGAAGCACCCGTCTATCACGGCCGGCGCTTCCGCCGTGCGCAGCGCGGTGCCGATCACATTGACCGCCGGCAGATCGATCCCATGGTGCCGGCAGAACAGGGCGCTCCACGCGCCGCCGGCCAGCACGACGCTGCTCGCGCCAATCCGGCCGCGCTCGGTCCATACGCCGGAGATTCGACCCGCGCTGCTATCGAGTCCGCGAACCGCACAGGTCTGATGCACGCGCGCGCCGAGTCGTTGCGCGCCTCTTGCGATGGCGGGCGCTGCTCGCGACGGCTCCGCGCGTCCATCGGAATGCGACCACACGCCACCCGCCCACTTTGCCCGACTATGCGGAACGCGCGCGGCCACTTCTCGAGCCGACAGCAGCTGACTGTCGAAGCCGAGCGCGCGCGCCTTGCCGAGCCATGCTTCCCACTGGGCGACATCGGCAGACTGCTCGCTTGCGTACAGAATGCCGCTGCGCCGAAAACCGATGTCCTCGCCGAGTTCGTCGCTCAACTCGCCCCAACGCTTCAGGCTCTGCATCGCGAGCGGCAACTCGTAAAGGTCGCGGTTCTGCTGACGCACCCAACCCCAGTTGCGCCCCGACTGCTCCGCGCCAATGATGCCTTTTTCGAGCAGCACGACCGATACGCCGCGCCGTGCCAGCGCGTAAGCGGTGCTGACGCCGATAATGCCGCCGCCGATCACGGCTACGTCGCAGCGATCGGGGAACCCCTCGCTATTCGGGACTTCGTCGATTCTTAGCATGTTTGAGCAACCATGATTGACATGAGCAGCCGGATACCGGGTGCGTACGCTGTCAGAAGATCACATAGATCTTCCGCAGCGTTTCATCGATGTTCCAGAGTCCTTCCGTGTTGGCTTGGAAAAATAGCGTGTCGCCGGCGGCGAAGCGGACCGTGTCTTCTCCGTCGGGCGTGAAGCTGCCGCTGCCCTTGATGAAATGCATCACCTCCGCCTGCTTGACGGAGCGCCGATAGGTGCCGGGCGAGCACTCGAACACGCCGGTATCGATTGCTTCGTGACCGGGAATGACGTACTGGCGTCCCGATACGCGCGACGGTTCGGTACCGGGCAGGCCCGCGGTTCCCCAATCCTCCAGTGCGGAGACTTCCGCGGCTTGCCTGATCTGCTGAACTTTCATTGCGCTGTTTCCTGTTGTCGTGAGCGGAGGTCGATACGTCGTTCGATCCGGCCTAGCCGGACCACGGTGACGCCGGCGCGCAACTGGCGCAGCGAGGGCATCACCAGCATGCAGTCATCGTACGGAGTCGAGACTGGCTGACCGTCGGACCATGCGATCACGGTGCCGGCCTTGTCGAACGTCTCGAGGCCTGTATAAGGACCCGCGAAACGGAAATCCATGCTGCTGGCGACGACCGGTTCGGTCACGCGCACGATGCGCATTTCGTCGGGCAATGGCGCGATCCAGCCGGGCGGCAGGTCGGCTGCGTCGACGATGCCCGACAGCAACAGAAAGCGCGCGGTGCAGTCGCGCGCAACCGTCACCGCGCCGGCTTCCCAGTGCTGGCCGCATTCGATCAACAGGGCATTCTTCGGACTCGTGTCGTCGCCGAAACCCTCGTAGTCGCGCATCCGGCGGCCTTCGGGATGGCCTTCGTCCTGAATCACGGTGGCGGGCGTGCCGAGCCGCTCGGCCAGTTCGGCTCCCTTGCGCAGCGGCCCCGCGACGATCAGCGGCGCGCTTTTTTCATGCATCGAATGCAGGTCGAGCAGCAGATCCACTGTGTCGATCACCGGCCGCATCGCGCGCGCACGATCGAGTTCCGACGAGCGGGTCGCCAGATCGTCGAGCTTCGCGGCGGTCCAGACGCGGTTGAAGTCCTGATCGACGAAACGCGCTTTGTCTGGTGTCGCGGGATCGAACCGCGCATACGCGGCGACGTTCGCGAACGACAGCGTGAGCTTGCCGCGGCGCGGGCGCAGGCCGCTGCGCAACAACGCGTCGACGGTGATCGCGCCGCACACTTCGTTGCCATGCGTGAGCGCATTGATCATCACGTGCGGCCCGGCTTGGCCGGAGTCGAACGAGTGCACGTATGCAATGCCGGTATTGCCGTCGGCGTGCGCCGAGAGGTCCGGAAATTCGACTTCGATCGGATAGGCTTCCATGTTTACTCCAGACCTCCCTGACACAGATACTTGATCGACAGATAGTCATCGAGACCATACTTCGATCCTTCGCGACCGTAGCCGGATTCCTTCACACCGCCGAACGGCGCCGCTTCTGAAGCGAGCGCGCCTTCGTTGATACCGACGATGCCAGCTTCCAGCGCGCGCGAGACACGCTCGATACGGCGCATGTTCTCGCTGTAGAAGTACGAGGCGAGCCCGAACGGCGTGTCGTTGGCGGCCTGCACCGCTTCCTGCTCGCTGTCGAATGGGAACAGCGGCACGACCGGGCCGAAGGTTTCCTCGCCGCACAACACCATCGACGACGTGGCGTTACCCAGCACCGTGGGCGCGTAGTAGTGCGGTCCCAGCTCGGTGAGCCGTCGTCCGCCCGTCAATACGAGTGCGCCGTTCTCGAGCGCGTCCTCGACATGACGAGCGATCTTGTCCACAGCGCGCTCATTGATCATGGGCCCGATCTGCGAGGCGGGGTCGCTGGCGGGTCCGACCCGCAGTTCGGCCACTTTCGCGCACAGCAGCGCGGAGAAACGTTCGTATACGCCGCGCTGCACGAAGACGCGGTTCGGACACACGCAGGTCTGCCCGCCATTGCGGAATTTCGCGGCCAGCAGGCCATTGACCGCGGCATCGAGGTCGGCGTCGTCGAATACGATGAACGGCGCATTGCCGCCGAGCTCCAGCGAGAGCTTCTTCAGCGTGCCCGCCGATTCGCGCGCGAGATGCTTGCCGACGGGTGTCGATCCGGTGAACGTGATCTTGCGGACACGGCTGTCGGCGAGCCAGTCGCCGACCGTCTCGGCCGCCGCCGCACGCGAAGCCGAGATCAGGTTGAGCACGCCGTTCGGCACGCCCGCCTCGTGCGCCAGCATCACCAGTGCGATCGCGGTGAGCGGCGTGTCTTCCGCGGGTTTCGCGACCACCGTGCAGCCCGCCGCGAGCGCGGGTGCGATCTTGCGCGCGATCATCGCAAGCGGAAAATTCCAGGGCGTGATGGCCGCGACGACCCCGATCGGTTCCTTGACCGCGCTCATCCGTTTGCCGCGCTGCTGCTGCGGAATCAGGTCGCCGTAGATGCGGGTGGCTTCGTCGGCGAACCACGCGACGTACGACGCGCCATAGTTCACCTCGGCGCGTCCTTCGGCGAGCGGCTTGCCTTGTTCGAGTGAGATCAACGCACCGAGTGCGTCGCGATTCGCGACGATCAACGCATGCCAGCGGTGCAGTACCGCCGCGCGTTCGCTGGCCAGCCTCGCGCGCCACGCGGGCAGCGCTTTAGCGGCGGCGTCCGTGGCCGCTCGCGCGTCGCTGGGGCCGCTGTCGGCAACTTCCGCGATCAGCTTGCCGGTTGCCGGATCGGTGACCGCGAAACGCCGACCGCTCGCGGCGGCGACCCACTCGCCGTTGATGAAGTTCTCCGTGCGGATCAGCGCGCGGGCCTGTTGTTCGAGATTCGTGCTCATATGAGGTCTCCGTGCCGGTTGGCATGCGACGGCAGAGCGCCCGACGCGCGCCGGGCAGTCAGTGCAGCCTGCTCTGTGAGTGATCAGGACGGGTTGGCGACCCGAGCCGCGATCGCCGCGCCGACCTCCGTGGTCGATGCGCTGCCGCCCAGGTCGCCCGTGCGCGGGCCTTCCTTCAGTACCCGCGTGATCGCGGCGACGATGGTGTCGTGCGCATCGCGCTCGACACCCGCGCCGTGGCCGAGAAAGTCGAGCATCATCGCGGCCGACCAGATCATCGCGACCGGATTGGCAATGCCCTTGCCGGCGATGTCGGGCGCCGAGCCATGCACCGGCTCGAACAGCGACGGAAAGCGCCGATCGGGATTCAGGTTGCCCGACGGCGCGATGCCGATCGTCCCCGTGCACGCCGGCCCGAGATCGGAAAGGATGTCGCCGAACAGGTTCGATGCGACCACCACGTCGAAGCGATCCGGGTTCAGCACGAAGCGCGCGCACAGGATGTCGATGTGCTGACGGTCCATCTTCACATCCGGGTAGCGGGCGGCCATTTCATCGGCGCGGGCGTCCCACCACGGCATGCTGATCGCGATACCGTTGCTCTTCGTTGCAACCGTGAGTTTCTTCGCTCGACGCTGTGCAAGGTCGAACGCGAACTTCATCACGCGCTCGGTGCCGTGGCGCGTGAAGATCGACTGCTGCATCACGACTTCGCGCTCGGTGCCCTCGAACATCGTGCCGCCCACCGACGAATACTCGCCTTCGGTGTTTTCGCGCACGATCATGAAGTCGATATCGCCCGGCTTGCGGTTAGCGAGCGGGCAGGGCACGCCTTCGAACAGCCGCGCGGGGCGCAGGTTCACGTACTGGTCGAATTCGCGGCGGAACTTCAGGAGCGAGCCCCACAGCGAAATATGGTCGGGCACCTTGTCGGGCCAGCCGACCGCGCCGAACAGAATCGCATCGCAGTCCTGCAGTTGCGCCTTCCAGTTGTCGGGCATCATCTGGCCGTGTTGCGCGTAGTAGTCGCACGACGCCCATTCGATATGGCGGTAGTCGATGCCGATGTCGAAGCGTTTGCATGCGGCGTCCAGCACGCGCAGGCCTTCGGGCATCACTTCGGTGCCGATGCCGTCGCCGGGAATCACGGCAATGCGGTATTTGCGGGTCATACATCTCTCTCCTTGCCGTGATCGCGCGCCGTCTGCTGACGCCGCGCGGATGGCGAAATGGGGTTGCGTTCGGGGGGCGGGCCGCGCATGGGTATCAGTAGCCGCGCGTCCGGTCGATCAAGCCGTTCATCCGCTCGCCGCTGCGATAGCGGCGCAGGTTTTCCAGTACCGCATCGACGGCCGGTTCGGGCCGCGTCGCGCTCGCGATATGCGGCGTGATGCGCACGCGCGGTTGCGCCCACAGCGGATTGTCGGCGGGCAACGGCTCCGGGTCGGTGACATCGAGCACCGCGCTGTGAATCTGCCCGCGTTGCAGCGCGTCGAGCAGATCGGCGCTGACGAGCTGCGGTCCGCGGCCGACGTGAACCAGCGACGCGCCTCGCGGCAGCATGTCGAATACCCGCCGGCAGAGCAGGCCGCGCGTGGCGTCCGTGAGCGGCAGCAAACAGATCAGGATGTCGGCGCGGGCAAGCAACTCGTCGAGCCCGGCCTCGCCCGCATAGCAGTCGATCCCTTCGAGCTCATGCTTCGAGCGGCTCCAGCCCGCGCAGGCGAAGCCGAACAGCCGCAAACGCTCCAGTACCGCGCGACCAAGCATGCCGAGGCCGAGCACGCCGATTCGACGCGACGCGGCGGCGCGCAACGGCATCGGCTGCCAGACGCGCGCCCGCTGCTGCAACCCGTAATCGAACAGATCGCGGTGAATCGCCAGCACCGCCTCGGTGACATATTCGACCATGCCTTCGACGATGCCCGGCTCGAGCATCCGCACCACCGGCAGATGCGCCGGAATCTGCGACAGATCCAGTTGATCGACTCCCGCGCCGACCGAAAACACCACTTCGAGATTCGGCAGCGTGAGCGCGAGGTCTCCCGGTTGCCACGCGACCAGATAGCGCACGGCCGTGGGATCGCCGATGTCCGGCCACACCCGGAACGGCACGTCGGGCGCCAGCTGCGCGAAGCGCTCGGCCCATAGCGCTCCACGCACCGGATCGGCTTTGTAGAGGACGGTCATTGGCGGTTACGCCATCGCCTGATTGATGATGCCGAACGCGCGCCAGCCCGGGTCCGGGGCCACCTCGCGCAAGTCGGCGGGCGCGTTGCGCACCATTTTTTCGACCGAGTCGACGCGCGGCATGCCGACATGGGTCAACCAGTCGTTGATGCCGGCGTCGTCCGGCACGTCGATCCGCACGAAGTCGCCGGCGTGCTGCGCGAGCCAGTACGAAATCAGTGCGCGAGCACGCAGATCGTCGGACCCATGCTGCGCGACCACCGGTCCAACCGAGTAGCCGCGTCCGAACGGACGGAACAGCGAGAAACCGACCACTTCGCCGTCACGTTCGAGAACCACGGCTTGCGCGAACCCGAGCAGCGCCGGTATCGTCGCGCTGCGGTCGAAGCCGCTCGCGCGCGACGCGAGTTCGATCAGCTTCGGCGTGTCGTCCGGCCTCGCGGCACGCAACTGTTCGCCGGGCGGCGGCGCGACAGCGGCCACGCTGCCGAGCGTGCCCTGATGCTGGCTGAGTCCGCCGCAGCTGACGAAGCCGAGCTTTTCGTAAAGCGGCTTGCCCGCGACCGTTGCGTGCAGGAAGGTCACGCGGTTGCCCAGTTCTTCGAGCACCAGTTCCATCAGCTTGCGGCCAATGCCCCGGCCCTGTTCGTCCGGCGAGACGATCACGAGGCCGAGCGTGCCGCGGTCCGCGCCGAATTTCCAGCAGAGCGCGGTGCCGATCACGGCGCCATTGTCTTCGGCGACGAAGCCGGTGCCGGCGTCGTACATGAAGCGCCAGTCATCGGCGCGGTGCGGCCAGCGCACCGCAACCGAGAGGCCGTGCGCGGCGGCGATGTCATCGGAAGTGAAGCGGCGATAGGTCAGTGATTTCTTCACGGTTGATTCGGACACTGCAAACTCCTGCTGGCGGCATGATCAGCCTAGACTGTGGCATTCCCGGTGCCTGCTTCATAGGACGATCTTTTTGTTATTCGGGCCGGTGTGTGGTCGGGTCTGCTTCACGGCGGCAGCGACGCGCAACGCAATTGCACAGGTATTTTTGGCGTTCACCCCGCGGGTGCTATATTCAATATAATGCTGAAAATTGAACGGGCGTTCATTGTAACGAAGCGGCTGGCGCCTCATCGGATGCGACCGTGCGCGCCCAGCACAACAACCGCACCGGCGGCACATGGGCAGCCGGCCGCAGCGTCATCAACGGGAGACACATGCAGCGAACCGAGCTCAGCAAGAAGCGCACGGCCGACCCCGGTCCCGGCGACGTCGGCGCTCGTCTGCGCGCGCTGCGCGTCGCGCAGGGTTTGTCGATCAACGAACTGGCGATGCGCGCGGGCGTGTCGGTCGGCACCGTCAGTCAGGTCGAGCGCAACAAGGCCAATCCGTCGGTGCGTATTCTCGAGCGCCTGCGCCTGGCGTTGGAGGTTCCGCTGACCGCGCTGCTCGAAGAAGACGACGCGGTCTCGGACCCGATCACCGGCGATTTCGTGCGCAAGGCGGCCGAGCGGCCGCTGTTCGAAGTCGGCAAGAACGGCATGCAGAAAGAATTGCTGTCGCCGCATGGCGATCACGATTTGCAGATGATGATCATCATGCTGCCGGCCGGCTCCGGTTCCGAAGAGGTGCTGGTGGGCATCGGCGAGAAGGCGGGCCTGGTGCTGGAAGGCACGGTCGTGCTGAATGTCGGCGACCGGCGCTCCGAACTGCGCGCGGGAGACAGCTTCCAGTTCAAGAGCACGGTGCCGCATAGCGTGCGTAACGAAAGCAGGAAGACTGCTCGTTTGCTGTGGATCATGAACACGCAGCCGCCCGTCATTCATCTTTGATCTGTTTGTTGTACCGGAGCCGCATGTCGTGTGGCAAGCGGCGCTGTCTTCCCTCTCTTTTCCCCGCTCGCTCTGACGCGTCGCGTCCGGTTCGCACGGACGGCGGCTGACGTCAACGCCTTTCTCTCATTCACATTTCGGTTTTGCGTTGCACGACGGAACGGGCGTGTCGCGTCGCCTCGCTCGTGCGCGCCCCAGCCGTGCGGGCTTGCGGCCCGTGCCCGCCAGTGCGGCGGTGGGCTCTCCGAGGCAGGCAATGTATTGCAGCGCACAACGAACTTTTCACACAGTTTATTTTTGACCACTAGTATTTCATTTCGTGTTCATTAAAATGAACTTCATCCGATGTTCGTTCATTCGGCGGTCGCGATGGCGAACAGCAGTGCCGAGTGGTGCCGCAGTCATCAGTGCGTATGCGCACGCGGCACCACACACTTGAACCTACTGATCAGGCCGGACATGTCCACTCCGTCACTCGATTTCGATCCTTCAGCCGTGCCGTTGCCGCAGGGGCATTTCATTGGCGGTGCGTACTATTCGGCGGGCGAAGCGCAGATCGCCGTTCACCGGCCGTCGGACGGCGCGCTGCTTGGCCATGTGCCGGACGCGTCGGACGCCACCGTCGATCACGCGGTCAGCAATGCGCTAGCGGCATGGAAAACGAGCGGCTGGGGCACCCGCTCTCCGCGCGAGCGCGCGAAGGTGCTGAGCCGCTGGGCCGATCTGATCGATCGCGATGCGGTGAGCCTCGCCCAACTCGAAACGGTCAGCTCGACGCGTCCGGTGACGGAAAGCTATACATCAGATGTGCCGTTCACCGCGGAGGCGATCCGCTTCTTCGCGGAGCTGGCCGACAAGCTTGGTGGCGATATCGCGGCCACGCGCCGCGACAGTCTCGGTTTTGTTGCATCGGAGCCGTACGGTGTGATCGGTGCGATTACACCGTGGAATTTTCCGCTGTCGATGTGTTCATGGAAGTGCGGTCCCGCGCTCGCGGCGGGCAACGCGGTCGTGATGAAACCGTCGGAAATGACGCCGTTCTCGACGCTGCGTCTCGCGGAACTCGCCATCGAAGCCGGCATTCCTCCGGGCATCTTCAACGTGGTGAATGGCCGTGGAGCGACGGCGGGCGCCGCGCTGACGCGTCACCCAGGCATCTCGAAGATGAGCTTCACCGGTTCGACCCGCACGGGCGCCGCGATTATGAGCGACGCCGCGATGCACGGCACCAAGCCCGTCACGCTGGAACTCGGCGGCAAGAGCCCGCAACTGGTGTTCGAGCATGTGCGGGACCTCGAGCATACGGCGCGCTGTGTCGCCCGCGGCTTTACGGCCAACGGCGGCCAGGCCTGCGTGGCCGGCACGCGGCTGATCGTGCACGAGCGCATTGCCGAGCCGCTGATCGCCGCCATTCAACGGCAACTGCAGCCGATCGAGCCCGGCCCGCTGTGGGACAGCCGCACCGCTTATTCGCCGATCATCAGTGGCGCCCAGGCGCGACGCATCGAAGCGCTGATCGGGCAGAGCCGCGAGAGCGGCGCGGAAGTGATCTTCGGCGGCGGCTTTTTCGAAGGCACCGACGAAGGCTATTTCCACCGCCCGACGCTGCTCGCCAATGTGACTTCAGAGACGCCCGCCGTGCGCGAGGAACTATTCGGCCCGGTGCTGACGGTACAGACATTCGCCGACGAGGAAGAGGGCATCGCGCTCGCCGCGCATCCGATCTACGGTCTCGCGGCGGGGGTCCATAGCAGCGACATCGGTCAGGCGCTGCGGGCGATGCGCCGCATCGCCGCGGGCACCATCTGGATCAACCGTTACGGCCGCAGCGGCGACATGATCATTCCGACGGGCGGCTTCGGCCAGTCCGGTATCGGCAAGGATCTCGGCCGCGAAGCGATGGTGGCGAGCATGCGGCACAAGAGTGTGCTGATCGATTTCGAAACGCTGTGAAGCCCGGCTTTACACCTGATATACGCAAGCATCAACCGCACTGATTCAACCCGAAACTGAACCCCGAGCCTGCAACCAGGTTCGCCACGACGACAGGATGTTGACCATGATCGATTTCGAGCCGAAGTACATCACTTTCGACTGCTATGGCACGCTGACCAACTTCCAGATGGGCCAGACCGCGCGCGAGCTGTACGGCGACAAGCTGGACAAGGCGAAGATGGATGAGTTTGTCGAGTTCTTCCGTGGCTACCGCCTCGACGAAGTGCTGGGCGCATGGAAGCCCTATCGCGACGTGGTCGTGAACTCGGTGCGCCGCACCTGCGAACGCACCGGCGTGCCGTTCGACGAAGCGACCGCACTGAAGATCTACGAGGCCGTGCCGAGCTGGGGCCCGCACGCGGACGTGCCGGAAGGGTTGTCGCGACTGGCCTCGAAGTACAAGCTCGTGATCCTGTCGAATGCATCGGACGACCAGATCCACAGCAACGTCGACAAGCTCGGCGCGCCGGTCCACAAGGTCTACACCGCCCAGCAGGCACAGGCATACAAGCCGCTGCAGAAAGCCTTCGAGTACATGTTCTCGCAACTGGACTGCAATCCGGAAGACGTGCTGCATGTGTCGTCGAGCTTCCGCTATGACCTGATGACCGCGTACGACATGGGCATCAAACACAAGGCGTTCGTCAACCGCAGTCACGAGCCGCTGAACCCGTATTACGGCGTCAACGAAGTGTCGGGCATCCCGCAACTGGCATCGCTGCTCGGCCTCTGATTCGCACGTCCGGCCTTCTCACGACATCGCTTCCCGCGCGCCGCTGAAAGCGGCGCAACCAACCGACAGGAACGCATCACGATGAAGCTCGACTCCTACTGGCTCGACACTGCGCCACGCTTTACCGGCGGCGCCCAGGGTCCGCTACCGCAGCGGGTCGACGTTGCGGTGGTCGGCGGCGGCTTCACCGGGCTGTCGGCTGCGTTGGAGCTGGCCAAACGTGGCATGTCGGTGATCGTGTTCGAGGCGGGTCGACTCGCGGCGCAGGCATCGGGCCGTAACGGCGGCCATTGCAATACGGGCGTCGCGCAGGACTACGCCGCGTTGTCCGCGCGCATCGGCAGCGAACGCGCGTCGGAGTTCTACCGTGCGTATGCCGGCGCCGTCGAAACGGTGAAAACGATCATCGGGGAGGAGCAGATCGATTGCGATCTGCGCCACTCCGGGAAGATCAAACTCGCCGCGAAACCGCAGCATTTCGCGTCGCTCGCGAAGTCGTACGAGGTGTTGCGGCGCGAAGTCGATCCCGATGTCGAACTCGTGCCGCCCGAGCAGATTCGCAACGAGATCGGGTCGGACAGCTTTTTCGGCGGCCTCGTGCAACACAACGGCATGCAGATGCACATGGGCAAGTTCGGCGTGGGTCTCGGCACGGCAGCCGCACGGCGTGGGGCGCAGATCTACGAGAACACGCCGGTGACGAACCTCAAGCCGCTCGGCGGCAACGCGTTCGACGTGCAGTGTCCGCTCGGGACGGTACGCGCCGAGCGCGTGCTGATTGCCACCGGCGCGTCGCAGGTCGGTCCGCTGCAATGGTTCCGGCGCCGCATCGCGCCCGTCGGCAGCTTCATCGTCGCAACCGAGCCGCTTGGCAAGGCGCGCCTCGATGCGGTGTTGCCGACGCGCCGCTCGTATGTGACGACGCTGAACATCGGCAACTATTTTCGTGCCACGCCGGACGAGCGTCTGCTGTTCGGCGGCCGCGCGCGCTTCGCGATGTCGAATCCGCGTTCGGATGAGAAAAGCGGGCGGATTCTGCGTGATGGGCTCGCGCGCTATTTCCCGCAACTGGCCGACGTGCGCATCGATTATTGCTGGGGCGGCCTCGTCGACATGACGGCCGACCGGCTGCCGCGCGCAGGCCAGCATGAAGGACTGTTCTATTCAATGGGCTACAGCGGCCACGGTGTGCAGATGTCCGTGCACATGGGTCGTCTGATGGCCGACGTGATGTTCGGCGCCGCCTCGCGCAATCCGTGGCGAACGCTCGAATGGCCCGCGATTCCAGGACATTTTGGACGCGCGTGGTTTCTGCCGCTCGTCGGCGCGTATTACAGGTTGCAGGATGTACTGCATTGAATGGATCGACTGATCGCTACCGTTAGATGGTCGGGCAGCGCGTAGATTGAAAATCACTATTCCCAGAGGAAATCCCCATGTTGCGTTTCATGTTCCAGCCTGCAGCCGCCGTCCGCTTCAACACTGTGCAGCGCTTTGCCGCCGGCGCGGGCCTCGCGATGACGATGATGTTCGGCGCCGCCCACGCTGCCGAAACGGCGACGCTCACCGCCGGCTCGCCGCCGTCGAGCGCGCCGACCACGTTCATGAACGTGAAGACGCAGCAGATCGAAGGCCTGATGCCGGATGTCGTCAAGGAGATCGGCAAGCGCGAAAACTTTAACGTGTCGTACGACGCGGTGCCGTTCTCGGCGCTGATCCAGTCGGTGGTATCGGGCAAGATCGACATCATCGTTGCCGGCATGACGCCGACGCCGAAGCGCGCCGAAGTGGTCGATTTCTCGCAGCCGGTGACGGCGTTTGGCGAAGGCATCATCGTGAAGGACACGAACAAGGCGGTCTATCACTCGGTGCAGGACCTGAAGGGCATGACGGTCGGGGCGCCGACCGGTACCGACTACGGCGATCAGTTGAAGAAACTCGGCATCTTCACCGAAGTGAAGATGTACGACAGCCCCGCCGACATGACGCGCGATGTCGCGCTTGGCCGCATCGTCGCAGGCTTCAACGACTATCCGATCCTGAAGGCCCAGGAAGCCGCGGGCGCGATGGCGGGGACGCGGGTCGACGACGCGTATGTGCCGATGGAAAAGTTCGACATCGCGATCGCGGTGAAGAAGGGCAACAGCGCGCTGATGGCGAAGATCAACGACGCGCTGACGAAAATGAAGGCCGATGGCACGCTCGACGCGATCCTCAAAAAGTGGCACTTGGTGAGCTGATTGGCTTCGCGTGAAAAGAGCCGTGCCCGCGGCGACGCGGGACTCGTCCTGCCAGGTCCGTCGCGCAGCGGCGCGGCGGACTGAACGAATACGAAGAGCAATGGAAGGCACGACATGCACTGGCAAGATATAGCCGACTTTGTACCGATTTTGCTGCAAGGCGCGGTGATGAGCATCGTCATCACGCTGGGTTGTCTGGTGTTGAGCACCGTGCTCGGCCTGACCTGGGCATTGCTGAAGATGTCGCGCTATCCCCTCGTCGTACGCGGTGTGAGCACGATGATCAACGTCGTGCGCGGCCTGCCGATGATCGTGCTGCTGTTCTACATCTACTTCGTGCTGCCGGAAATCCACATCCAGGTGTCGGCGCTGCAGGCCAGCATCATTGGGCTTGGTTTCGGTTACTCGACTTACGTCGCGGAAATTTTCCGGGCGGGTATCGAGGCAGTCGATCCGGGTCAGTACGAAGCCGCGCAGTCGATCGGCATGGGCCGCGTGAAGACGATGATACGGGTGATCCTGCCGCAGGCGATCAAGGTCGCGCTGCCGCCGTACAGCAACACGCTCGTGATGATGCTGAAGGATTCATCGCTCGCGTCGACCATCACGGTCGCCGAAATGACGCGCGAAGGCCAACTGATCGCGTCGTCGACGTTTCAGAATCTGACGGTATATACGCTCGTCGCGCTCGGCTATCTCGCGATGAGCTTGCCGCTGATGAGCATGACCCGCACGCTTGAACGACGTTTCGGTCGGCACAGGGCGAGATAAGTGCGAAGTGAGGATGCGATGATCGAAATCACGAATGTGCACAAGAGCTTTGGCACCGTACCCGTTCTCAAGGGCATTTCGCTCAACGTCCGCCAGGGCGAAGTGGTCTGCCTGATCGGTGCGTCGGGCTCGGGAAAGTCAACCCTGCTGCGCTGCATTAACGCGCTGGAGTCATACGACGAAGGCGAAATTCGTCTGCTCGGCGAGCGCGTCGAACAGCGCGCGCGTAACATCAACCAGTTGCGCACCCAGGTCGGCATGGTGTTTCAGCGCTTCAACCTGTTCCCGCACCGTACGGCGCTCGAGAACGTGATGGAAGGGCCGGTGCATGTCAAGCGCCTCGCGCGCGCGGACGCGCAACGCGAAGCGTCTGAACTGCTCGACAAGGTGGGGCTCGGCCACAAGCTGCACGCCTATCCTCATCAGCTTTCGGGCGGGCAGCAGCAACGGGTGGCGATTGCGCGCTCGCTCGCGATGAAGCCGAAGGCGATCCTGTTCGACGAGCCGACCTCGGCGCTCGATCCAGAACTGGTCGGCGAAGTGCTCGGCGTGATGCGCACCCTCGCACGGGAAGGCATGACGATGCTGGTGGTCACCCACGAAATGGGCTTTGCGCGTGAGGTGGCAGACCGGGTGTGTTTTCTGCACGCGGGGCTCATCATCGAGGAGGGCACGGCGCATCAGGTGCTGGGCTCGCCGCGCGAGGCGCGCACCCGCGAGTTCCTGCGCCACGTGCTGACCAATCGCAGCGACGCTCATGTCGCGCCCGACGGTATGGCAGGAGCCGCGGCATGAACGGCAGATTCGTACGCGTAGGCGAGACGGTTCGCGCCAAAGTCGAACTGACGATCAACGGTGCGCCGGTCGAAGCGCTGGCCGGCGACACGCTGCTCACTGCGATGCTGTGCTCGGTGCGGCATGTGCGGCAGTCCGAGTTCGGCGCGGAACAACGCGCGGGCTTTTGCCTGATGGGCGCGTGTCAGGACTGCTGGGTATGGACCGCCGACGGCGAGCGGCTGCGCGCCTGCACCACGGTGGTCGAAGCAGGCATGCGCGTCGTCACGACGCAACCGGAGGCGCAATGGCCGAACCTCGCATCGTAATCGTCGGCGCAGGGCCTGCAGGGGTGCGCTGCGCGCAAACGCTGCTGGCGGCCGGCATCCGCCCGATCGTCGTCGACGAAGGCAGGCGCGATGGCGGCCAGATCTACCGGCGTCAGCCCGATGGCTTCACGCGGTCGTATTCGAAGCTGTACGGCACGGAAGCCGCGCGCGCGGAGAACCTCCATCAAACTTTCGAGCGACTGCGCTCGCAGATCGATTACCGTCCGCAGACGCTGGCGTGGAACGTCGCGCAAGGCAAGCTGCATATCGTGCATGAAGGACACGCGAGCGTGTTGCGCTACGACGCGCTGATCCTGTGCCCCGGCGCGACCGACCGGTTGATGCCGGTCAAAGGCTGGCAGTTCGCCGGTACCTACAGCCTCGGTGCCGCGCAGATCGCGCTGAAGTCGCAGGCCTGCGCGATTGGCCGTCAGGTCGTTTTCATGGGTACCGGCCCATTGCTGTATCTGGTCGCGAACCAGTATGTGCAGGCGGGCGCCAGGGTAGCGGCAGTACTCGACACGTCGAAGACCGGTGCGCGCTTGCGCGCGCTGCCCAAATTGCTGGCGCGCGTCGACGTATTGCGCAAGGGCCGCGCGCTCGTGAGCGCGTTGAAGCGCTCAGGCGTGCGGGTGGAAAACGGCATCGAGCCGCTCGAAATTCTCGGCACTGCGGACGACGGCGTGCTTGGCGTACGCTTTCGCGATGCGCGCGGCAACGTCGCGCAGGTCGAATGCGACGCGGTCGGTCTCGGCTATCACCTGCGGCCGGAAACCCAGCTTGCCGATCTCGCGCGCTGTGCGTTCCGGTTCGACGCGATCACGCGGCAATGGGTGCCGCAAATCGACGAACTCGGTCGCAGTAGCGAAAAGGGCGTCTATATTGCGGGCGATGGCGCGCGCGTGCTCGGCGCGGACGGCGCCGAGGTCGCCGGACGGCTCGCGGCCCACGCTGCGCTGAGCGATCTCGGGCGGCCCGTTGCGGCGACCACGCTCGACGCGTTGACGCGCGAACAGCGCAAAATGGATCGCTTCCGGCTGGGTCTGGCAGAGGCGTTTGCGTGGCCTGCCGCGCAGGCGGCGCGTCTGTCCGACGATACGATCGTTTGCCGGTGCGAAGGCATCACCGCGGGCGAACTGCGCCGCGTGGTGCGCGATGAAGGCGCGCAGGAAGCGAACCGTGCCAAGGCCTTTAGCCGTGTCGGTATGGGGCGTTGTCAGGGACGTTACTGCGGCCATGCGGGTGCGGAGGTGATCGCGGCGGCGGCGAACGTGCCGCTCGAGCAGGTTGGCAGACTTCGTGGACAGGCGCCGGTCAAGCCGCTGGCCATTGCAACCGTGGAGGATACCGAGTGAACCGTGCACAAGCCGATGTTCTGATCGTGGGCGGCGGGTTCATGGGTGCGTCCGCCGCATTTTTTCTGAGGCAGCGGGGCCGCTCGGTGATCCTGCTCGAGCGCCAGCTCGTCGGGCAGCAGGCGAGCGGCACCAACTTCGGTAACGTGCGCCGTCAAGGGCGGTTTCTGCCGCAGTTGCCGCTGGCGAACCGTTCGCGCGAAATCTGGGGGCGTCTGCCGGAATTGATCCAGCACGACGCCGAGTTTCTGATGTCGGGCCATGTCCGCGTCTGTTATCGCGAAGAGCAGGCCGACCAGTTCGAAACCTATGCGAAGGAGGCCGCGCACTACGGTCTCAAGCTCGACCTGTTGCGCGGCGACGCGCTGCGCGCGCGGTTTCCGTTTCTCGGTGCGGAGGTGCTGGCGGGCTCCTATTCGCAGATGGACGGGCACGCGAATCCGCGCCTCGCGGCGCCCGCGTTCGCCCGCGCCGCGGCTCGGCTCGGTGCGCAGATCGTCGAAAACTGCGATGTCGTGACGGTGGAAAAAGAGGGCGCCGAGTTTCGCGCCACGAGCGCCGACGGCCGCACGTTTCATGCGCCCGTGCTGCTGATCACGGCGGGTGCGTGGGGCAACCTGCTGTCGGAGCAATTCGGCGAAGCGGTGCCGATCGCCGTCAACGGTCCACAGATGGCCGTTACCGAACCCGTGCCGTATGCGATCCAGCCGGTGGTCGGCGTGTCGTCGCCGCAGATCGAAGAGGTGGTGTATTTCCGCCAGGTCGCGCGCGGCAATATCGTGATCGGCGGCTGCGCGCGTGCGCCTGCGTATCTCGACGAACGCCGCGCGAAGGTTCTCCCGTCAAGCACGTTGCTGCAGTTCAGACAGCTGCAGCGGGTCGCGCCGATGCTGCGCAAGCTGAGCATCATCCGGGTGTGGAGCGGCGTGGAAGGCTATATGCCCGATGACAAGCCGATCATGGGCGCAAGCGGGACGACCGGCGGCCTGTTCTATGCGTTCGGTTTTTGCGGCCACGGTTTTCAGCTTGGTCCGGGCGTGGGCGACACGATGGCCGAACTGATCGACACCGGCGCCACCAGCACGCCGCTCGAGCCGTTCGACATCCGCCGCTTCGCGGCCAGTCGGGAGACGGCACCGACAGTGCCGCCCACGTCGCGCGTTGCGTGAGCGGAGCGTCGATGCTGAGCCTGAGCCCAACTTCGTCATCATCCGCGCCTGAGCTTGCGGGCGCGAGCCGTCATCCGACGCGCGCGCCGAATCGCGTGAGCCGCGCCGTGCAGCGTGCGCTCGACTTCATCGATGCCTGTTTCGCCGAGCCAATCAGCCTGTCCGAACTGGCGGCCGTCGCGCAGTTGAGTATTTCGAGGTTTGCGGTGCGCTTCAGCGCGGAGATTGGCGTGTCCCCACAGCAATATGTGCGGCTAGTGCGCGTACGGCATGCGCAGCGCCTGTTGCGACGAGGCTTGCCGCCGTCGATCGTCGCGACCGAGGTGGGCTTCTTCGATCAAAGCCATCTATGCCGGCACTTCAAACGCGTGCTTGGCAGAACGCCGGGGGAATGGCTGAGCGCGAATGGTTGACTGCAAGTCGACGGGCCACCGGCGTCGCGCCGGTGGCCTCGAACGCATTCGACCCGATCAGGCCGGCGCGCGCAGCCGAAACCATCACCGCTTCATTGATGCTGCTGCGAGAAGAGCGTTTCCAGCGGGTATTCGGATTTCACGAATGGCGTCTTGATGATGACGTAGCTGAAATACTTCTCGATGCCGATGTCGCGCTCCAGCAGCCCTTCGATCACGCTCTGATAATGATTGACGCTGCGCGTGACGAACTTCAGCAGGTAATCGTAGCCGCCGCTCGCCAGATGGCATTCAATGATCTCGTCCACAGGACGGATCGCCGCCTCGAACTTGGCGAAGTCTTCGCGACGATGGTCGGCGAGCGTGACCTCGGTGAACACGATCTGCACGTCACCGAGTTTCTGCAGTTGGATATGTGCGCCGTAGCCGACGATATAGCCGGCCTTTTCAAGCCTTTTCACGCGAATCAGACAGGGGCTCGGCGAGAGCCCCACGGCGTCCGCAAGCTCGACGTTCGTGATACGGCCTTTCTTCTGGAGTTGCGAAAGAATACGCAGGTCGATCCGGTCCAGCTTCGTGTCGCCGCTTGTCGTCATGTATCGGTCTGCCCGTCGAAGGTTCTGCTTTTCGCTTCGTTGCGCTTCGCCTTGGTCAAGCAACGCGCAGGCCGATGTTATCACGCGCTCAGGCGGCCGCGCGGCTCGCGCCGCGCAATGCGGCACGCACCTCCGCCTGCTCGAGCACGTCGTCGAGCGTGCGCCGCAGACGGCCGAACAGTTGTTCGAACTCGGCCTCGCCGAAGCACAGCGCGGGCGCGAAACCGAGAATGCTGTCGCCGAATGCGCGGAACACGAGGCGGTTGCGGTAGGCTGCGGCCGTGATCCGGTCCGGCAGCTTCAGCGACGGATCGAAGCGTGCCCGCGAGTTCTTGTCCGCGACCAGTTCCAGCGCGCCGAGCAGCCCGCGATGACGCGAGTCGCCCACCAGCGGATGAGCGAGTAGCGCGTCGAGCCCGGCGGCAAAGCGCGGTGCCTGCGCGATGCCGTTCGCGAGCAGACCGCCCTCCTGATAGAGACGCAGTACTTCGAGCCCGATGGCGGCGCTTACCGGATGCGCGGAGTAGGTCTGACCGTGACCGACGACCGCGGTATCGCGCGCATCGCCTGCAATGCCCTGGTAGATTTCGTCGGACATCAGCACCGCGCCCATCGGCGCATAACCGGAGGTCAGCCCCTTCGCCACCGTCATCAGATCCGGCTCGACCTGTTCGGCCTCGCACGCGAAGAGCGGGCCGGTACGACCGAAGCCCGTGATGACCTCGTCGGCGACGAACAGGATGTCGAGGCGGCGGCACGCGTCGCGCATCGCCTTTAACCAGCCGACCGGCGGCACGATCACGCCGCCCGAACCCTGGATCGGCTCGCAGAAGAACGCGGCGACGTTCTCCGCCCCGAGTGACGCGACTTTCGCTTCGAGCGCGGCGACGGATGCGGCGATCAGCGCTTGCGCGTCACTGCCTTGCGGCTGACGGTACGCATACGGCGACGGCAGATGGTGCTGGTGCGGCAGCGGCAGGTCGAAGTTGCGGTGGAACGCGGGCAGCGCAGTGAGCCCCGCGCCGACCGACGACGATCCGTGATAGCCACGTTCGAGCGCGATCATCTGCTTTTTCGCCGGGCGCCCCGTTGCATTGAAGTAATGCGTGATGAAGCGTATCGCGGAGTCGATCGCATCGGAGCCGCCGAGCGTGAAATAGACGTGCTGCAGCGAAGCGGGCGCAAGCGACACCAGTTTTTCGGCCAGTTCGATCGCGGGTTCCGACGAGAAGTGGAAGTAGGTGGTCGCGTAGGGCAGCTTCATCATCTGGCGCGTCGCCGCTTCGACGATGCTCTGCTGGCCGTAACCCACGTTCACGCACCACAGGCCCGCAAATGCGTCGAGCAGTTCATTGCCGTCGATATCGCGCAGATACGCGCCCTGGCCGGATTCGAGTACGGTGGTGCCGCGCGCTTCGTGCGCGCGATAGTTGATGACCGGGTGAATCAGGTGCTTGCGGTCGGCGTCGATCAGCGATGAGTTTGACATGATGGTGGTTCCCCGCACGTGGCGATCAGGTAAGAGTCACCCCTCGATGGTAGCGACAGCCGTATGCGTGCCGTTCAGCCAAAAAAAAGCCTAAAGAGCGTCGACGCAGCGTTTTTCACCCTGCAGACAGCATTTTCTGCTGCGTGTGCTTAATAGCAGGGCGAACCCCAACGCTGCCGTGCATGAGCGAGCGTGTTTGCGTGTGGAAGAGAGAGGCGTCGCGGTGCAGCGGGTTCAGGTTCAGCGTGGCTTCACCTGGCTCAGGTGAGCGACTGCGCGATCACCGCATACTGATGCAGCCCCGGGTCGGCGCGGCTCGACTCGCCATCGGCTGGCGCGGATGCAAGCCGGCGCATCTTCACGACCGTCTCCGAGCGTGCGAGACCGAGGCCGGTTAGCCACTCGCGCAGGCCGTGCCCGTGCGGCACGTCGATGCGCACCAGCGCGCCTTCGTTCAGCCCGAGCCAATGGCTGATCAGCGCCTTGGCCCGCACGGCGTCGGGAAACGCGCTGGCGACGACGGGGCCGATCACGAAGCCGCGTCCGAAGCGGCGGAACAGCGAGAAGCCGAGCAGTTCGCCGTCGCGATCGAGCGCGATACCGTCGGCCAGATCGAGCAGCGGCGGCAGTACGTGGCTGCGATCGAGGCCGCTAGCGCGTGATTCGAGCGCGACGAGTTGCTGCGCGTCGCTCGTCCCGAGCGGGCGCAGCCGCTCGTTGGCGGGCAGCGCAACGAGCGGCGGCCGGAACGCCGCACCCTGCATCTGGTCGAGGGCGCCGCAGCGCTCGAAGCCGAGCGCGTCGCACAACGGCTGGCCAGCCTCGGTCGCATAGAGCGTGATGTCACGCTTGCCAAGCTCGTCGAGCGCGTGCGCGAGCAACGTGCGGCCGATACCCACGCCGCGATGCTCCGGCGCGACGATCAGCATGCCCAGCGTCGCCTGATCCGCGCCGAACTTCCAGCAGACCACGGTGCCGACCAGCGCGCCCGCCGTCTCGGCGACGAAGCCGATCCCGGTACGCGCCGAGAACCGCCAATCTTCACGGCGATGCGGCCAGCCAATCGCGGCGGACAGACGTTGAGCGGCAGTGATGTCGTCGGCTGTCAGGCGTCTGTAGGTGAAACGTGCGTGAGGCGTTGGATCGGACACGGGGCGCTCCGTGAATAGTCGGCCGTGCCGCGACTGTTGCACGTTGCCCGGTGATTGACTAGTACGAACTTCTCATCGTGGGGGGGCGTCCTGTCCAGAACATCAGGGTCAACGCCAGGAGCGGCAAATCATGCTGTTTTGACCACTCAAAACCATGTTTTCGAATGGTCGAGTCCACCGATACGCGATCAACGCCATTTTTTGCAGTGCTTAAATCGATTCATGCAATGCCACCGCGCCGCGACCAGCACGCGGAGCGCCGTCGAACACCAATGCTGGATACCCCGCGTTCAATCCCGAGTGAGGAGCAGTTGCATGTACGACGACCCAATCAAAACGGGCGGCTTCAGCCGCCGTGACATGATGCGTTTGCTGGCCGCCGGCGGCATCCTTGCCACCGGCGCGGGAGGTCTGCTGGCGGGGGCTCGCCCGGCATTCGCGGCACCCACGCCGAAGAAAGGCGGCAAGATCCGGGTGGCCTACGACGCATCCTCGACCGCGGATACGCTCGACCCGGCCAAGGGTTCGGCAGGCTCCGATTACATCCGCTTCTTCATGTTCTATAGCAGCCTGACGCAGCTCGATTCGTCGCTGACGCCGAGGATGAATCTCGCCGAATCGATCGACACCAGCGACGCGAAAGTGTGGGTGATCAAACTGCGCAAAGGCGTCACGTTCCACGACGGCAAGCCACTCGCGCCCGCCGATGTCGTCTACTCGCTGATGCGTCACAAGAATCCGGCAACGGCGTCGAAGGTGAAGACGCTGGCCGATCAGTTCGTGGAGGCGAAGCCGACCGGTCCCAACGAAGTCACGCTGACGCTCGCGTCCGCCAACGCGGACCTGCCGGTGATTCTTGCCACGCCGCAATTCGTGATCATCAAGGACGGCACGGCGGACTTCACGACGGCCGTCGGCACCGGCCCGTACAAGCTGAAGACGTTCAAGCCCGGCGTTTCGACCGTCGGCATCCGTAACGACAGTTTCTGGAAGACCGGCGGCGGCCCTTACCTCGACCAGATCGAGCTGATCGGTATCGGCGATAACTCGGCACGGGTGAATGCGCTGCTGTCCGGCGATGTTCACCTGATCAATTCCGTCGATCCGCGCGCGACGCAGCGCATTGCCGCGACGCCGGGCTACGAGGTGCGCGAGACCAGGTCGGGCCTCTATACCGATCTGATCATGCGCCGCGACAACCCGCTGACGGGCAACCCCGATTTCGTGCAGGGCATGAAGTATCTGTTCGACCGTGAGCAGATCCGCTCGGCGGTGTTTCGCGGTTATGCGGTGATCGGCAACGATCAGCCGATTCCGCCCGGACACCGCTACTTCAATGCGTCGCTGCCGCAGCGCCCGCACGATCCGGACAAGGCGAAGTTCCACTTCCAGAAGGCAGGCGCGATCGGTACGGCGCTGCCGCCGATTTATGCGACGACCGACGCGAACGGCTCGATCGAGATGGGTGTGCTGCTGCAGCAGTCCGCCGCGAAGATCGGCGTGAACCTGGAGATCAACCGCGTGCCGGCGGATGGTTACTGGTCGACGCACTGGATGAAGCATCCGCTCGGGTTCGGCAACGTCAATCCGCGCTCGAGCGCCGATGTGCTGTTCACGCAGTTCTTCAAGTCGGACGCCCCGTGGAACGAGTCGGGCTGGAACAACCCGAAGTTCGACCAGTTGCTGGCCGCGGCCCGCTCCGAAACCGACGATGCGAAACGCAAGCAGATGTACGGCGACATGCAGGTGCTGGTATCGGAGCAGGGCGGCATTGGCATCCCGACCTTCCTGAGCCTGCTCGATGCGAACGACAAGCACTTGCAAGGGCTCCAGCCCGTGCCTACCGGCGCGATGATGGGCTTCAACTTCGCCGAGTACGTGTGGTGGAACGCGTGACCCGCTGAAGCGCCCGGACGCGGCGGGTGGCCCCCGCCGCGCCGCTCGCGGCAGGCAGCCGCAGCGCGCCCGAGCGGCACGGCTCATGTATGACTCGCCGTGTCGCGCAGCCTAACCGAGGAGCTCATGCCCATGAACGGGAATATCGCCCAGTTGATCGGCCGGCGCGTCGCCGTCACTGCGCTGACGCTGCTGATTGTCTCGATCATCATCTTCGTGATCACCAACCTGTTGCCGGGCGATGCCGCGCAGGCCGCACTCGGCCAGTCGGCGACGGCGGATACGGTCGCGGCGCTGCGGCTGCAGTTCGGCCTCGACCAGCCGGCATACCTGCGGTACTTCCATTGGCTCGTCGGTCTGCTGCACGCGAACTTTGGCGTGTCGCTGTCGAGCAATCTGCCGGTGTCCGAGATGATCGAAGGGCGCCTGCCGAAGTCGCTGACCCTCGCGGCGATCACCACCGGGGTGTCGGTGCCGATCGCGGTGTCGGCGGGCATTCTTGCGGCAGTCAAGCGCGACTCGCTGATCGATCGGATCGTGAGCCTCGGTACGCTGTCGCTGGTCGCCACGCCCGAGTTCCTGATCGCGACGCTGGCGGTGCTGGTGCTGGCCGTCAAGCTGCACTGGCTGTCGGCGCTGTCGTACAGCGGTGAGATCGAGAGCCTGCACGACTTTCTGCGCGCGTATGCGATGCCGGTCGTCACGCTGTGCGCGGTCGTGATCGCGCAGATGGCCCGCATGACACGCGCCGCGGTGATCGAGCAACTCAGTTCTTCGTATGTGGAAATGGCGATGCTCAAGGGCGCGAGCCCCGCCCGCGTCGTACTGCGCCACGCACTGCCGAATGCGATCGGCCCGATCGCCAATGCAATCGCGCTGAGCCTGTCTTATCTGCTTGGCGGCGTGATCGTCGTCGAGACCATCTTCAACTACCCGGGCCTTGCCAGCCTGATGGTCGACGCGGTCAGCAACCGCGACTTCCCGCTCGTACAGGCCTGCACGCTGCTGTTCTGCCTCGGCTATCTGCTGCTCGTGCTGCTAGCCGACCTGTGCGCCATCATCTCGAACCCGAGGCTGCGGACATGACGATTCTTCGACCTTCTTCCGATGCGCCTCACCGGCTCGGCGCGCTCGAACCGGTGCAACGCAGCAGCATGATGCCGGAGGGCGCCGATCCCGCGCGGTCCTGGGGCGGCGGCGGAGGCCCGGCGCCTCGACCGGTGCGCCGCCGCAGCCTCGCGCAACGCATGAACCTGTCGACCGGCGGCTGGATCGGCTTGGCGATGGTCAGTTGCGCGTTGTTCGTCGCGGCGTTCGCACCGTGGCTCGCGCCGCATTCGATCGGCGCGATCCTCACGCCTGACGTATTCGCGGGCTTCAGCGCGAAGCTGCCGTTCGGCTCCGACTACCTGGGTCGCGACATGTTGACCCGCATCATCTACGGGATGCGCCTGACCGTCGTGCTCGCGCTGGCGGCGGCGCTGCTCGCGGCGCTCACGGGGACCATGCTGGGACTGCTGGCGGCCGTGGCCGGCCGCCGGATCGACGAAACCATGAGCCGGCTGCTCGATGCGGTGACGTCGATCCCGTCGAAGATGTTCGCGCTGATGATCGTCGCCGCGTTCGGCTCGTCACTGCCGTTGCTGATCGTGACCGCGGCGATCAGCTACATGCCGGGCTCGTACCGGATCGCCCGCTCGCTGGCGGTCAATATCGGCACGCTCGAATACGTGCAGGTCGCGCGGGCGCGCGGCGAAAGCGCGCTCTACATCGCGTGCTTCGAGATGCTGCCGAACATGATTCATCCGATCCTCGCCGACACCGGACTGCGCTTCACTTTCGTCGTGCTGCTATTGAGCAGCCTGAGCTTTCTCGGTCTCGGCGTGCAGCCGCCGTATGCCGATCTCGGTTCGCTGGTACGCGAGAACATCGCCGGCCTCGGTGAAGGCGTGCCGGTCGTGATCCTGCCCGCGATCGCAATCGCGATCCTCACGGTCGGCGTGAACCTGCTGATCGACGGACTGCCGCATCATGGCCGCCGCAAGGGCATGCCTGATGCCGATGGAGGCCACTGATGAAGGCACCCTTTTTCAGACGTGCTCACGCGGCCTTTGAGGCCATCTCGAGGACCGCGCCGCTACCCCCGTCGAATCTGGTCGAGGTACGGGGGCTGCGCGTGGTGGGAAGCCGGCCCGGCGAGCCGGATACGACGATCGTGCATGACATCGACTTCGAGATTGCGCGCGGCGAGGTGCTCGCATTGATCGGCGAGTCGGGCTCGGGCAAAACCACGATCGCACTGTCGCTGATGGGCCATGCACGCAGCGGCTGCCGCATCGCGGGCGGCGCGATCCGGGTGGGCGACACCGACGTGCTCGGGCTCTCGCCGAAAGCGCTCGCGGGATTGCGTGGCCGCAAGGTTGCCTACATCGCGCAAAGCGCGGCCGCGGCGTTCAACCCGGCGCGCCCGATCATGGACCAGGTGATCGAAAGCGCGCTGATTCACGGCACGCTCAGCAAGCGCGCCGCGCGGGCCAAAGCGGTCGAACTGTTCCGCGCGCTCGCGCTGCCGGAGCCGGAGACGATCGGCCGGCGCTACCCGCACCAGGTGTCGGGCGGCCAGTTGCAGCGGCTGATGGCGGCGATGGCGCTGATCACCGACCCCGAACTCGTGATCCTCGATGAACCGACCACGGCGCTCGACGTCACCACGCAGATCGACGTGCTGCAAGCGTTTCGCAGCGTGATCCGCCAATGCGGAATGACGGCCGTCTACGTATCGCACGATCTGGCGGTGGTCGCGCAGATGGCGGATCGCATCGTCGTGCTAAGCAATGGTGAAATCCGCGAAACAGGCCGCACTGAACAGATTCTGCATGCGCCGGCGCACCCGTATACGCAAAGTCTGATTGCTGCCGTGACGCCCGTGGCCCCAGCTGCCTCCACCTCGGCGGCTCCCGACGCAGCCCAGCCGAACGCGCCGCTGCTCGAACTGCGCGGTCTGACGGCCGGCTACGGCCGCACCGACGCGAAGGGCTGGCCGCACAAGGTCATTCTGCGCGACGTGGACCTCGTGATCGATCGTGGTCAGACGGTAGGCGTGATCGGCGAATCCGGTTCGGGCAAGACGACGCTCGCGAAGGTGATCGCCGGGCTCGTGCCGATGGCGCGCGGCAATCTGCTGCTCGACGGTGAGCCGCTCGCCGCCAACCTCAGCCGCCGCAGCCGCGAACAGTTTCGCTGTATCCAGATCGTGTTCCAGAACGCCGACACCGCGCTGAATCCGACCCACACCGTCGAGCGCACGCTGGCGCGTCCGCTGAAGTTCTATCACGGCATGAAGGGCGAGGCCGCGCGGCGCCGCGTCGCCGAACTGCTCGGCCTGGTGCGCCTGCCTGCCGAGCTGGCGCAGCGGCGCACCGGAGAGCTGTCGGGCGGGCAGAAACAGCGCGTGAATCTCGCGCGGGCGCTGGCCGCCGAACCCAAGTTGATCCTGTGCGACGAAGTCACGTCCGCGCTCGATACGGTGGTCGGCGCTGCCATTCTCGAGTTGTTGCGCGATCTGCAAAAGAAGCTCGGCGTGTCATATCTGTTCATCACGCATGACATCGCCAAGGTGCGTGCGATCAGCGACGACATCGTCGTGCTGTACGCGGGGCACCGCGTCGAGACGGGCAACCGCGACGCGTTGTCGGCGCCGCCCTATCACCCGTATTCGCATCTGCTCGTGTCGTCGGCGCCGGAGCTTCGCGCCGGCTGGCTCGAAGAAGCGGGCGAGCGTTGTCATCAGACGTTGCCGCCGATCGGTGAGTCGACTCATGAGCCGGAGCTTTGCACATTTCTCGCGCGATGCCCGATGCGCATCGACGGTGTCTGCAATCGCACGTCGCCGAGCGTGCGCACGCTCGCGAGCGGCGCGCAGGTGCTGTGCCATCGCAGCGAAGCGGAACTGGAGCGATACCAGAGCGGGCCGCCCGACGGTGCTGCTGCGGCGAGCGTGCTCGCGAAGTCTGGCACGGTGCGGGTCTGATGCCGCTAGGAAAACGTAGCGCGAGGGGATAGAACATGACCGGAGTCTTCTACGACTGCGCAGGCGACAGGACCGTGGCGATGTCGCGCGCGATCAGGCGGGCCGTGGCTTTTATCGAGAGTTCGTTCGCGCAGCCCGTCAGCCTCGCGACGCTCGCCGGCACCGCCGGGTTGAGTGTTTCGCGCTTCGCCACCCTGTTTCGCAAAGAGGTGGGTATTTCGCCTCATCGCTACGTGTGTCTGGTGCGAATTCAGCACGCTAAACGGCTATTGCGTGACGGCGTCCCGCCCTGCGAGGTCGCTGCCGAAGTCGGATTTTTCGATCAAAGTCACCTTGGCCGACACTTTCGGCGCGCGGTCGGCGTGACGCCGGGGCATTTCGTTGCTTCGCCAGAATCGGGCAGCGCATTCAGATGAAGCGAGGGCCGATGGAGCTGAGCTGGACGCGTTGCAGTGGGGTAGGCGAAAGAGCTGCCTGGTTCCGAAATAGCGTGGGCAACCTGCTCGGCATCGGCGAGCCGACGCCGCTGTCTGGCATTGAACATCCGCAGTCCATGAAGCATTACGCTTCCCCGAAACCCCCGCCACCCGGCGTTTCCACCACGAACACGTCGCCCGCGGCCATCTCGACGCTCGCGATATGGCCCAATGCGACGATCTCGCCGTCCGCGCGCTCGACGCGATTGCTGCCCCGCCTTCCCGCGCGTCCACCTGCCGCGCCGAAAGGCGCGTGAATGCGGTTGTTCGAGAGAATCGACGCGGTCATCGGCGCGAGAAAGCGGATGCGCCGGATCGCGCCGTTACCGCCGCGCCAGCGTCCCGCGCCGCCCGAGTCCGCGCGGATCAGGTGCGACTCGAGCCGCACGGGATAGCGCCATTCGAGCACTTCGGGATCGGTCAGGCGCGAGTTGGTCATGTGCGTCTGTACCGCGTCGACGCCGCAGAAGCCATCGCCCGCGCCGCTGCCGCCTGCGATCGTCTCGTAGTACTGGTAGCGCGCGTCGCCGAACGTGAAGTTGTTCATCGTGCCCTGACTGGACGCGACGATGCCCAGCGCACCATAGAGCGCATTCGTAATCGCGGACGATGTCTCCACGTTGCCCGAGACCACCGCTGCCGGATAAACCGGATTGAGCATCGAGCGCTCCGGGACGATCACCGAGAGGGGCTTCAGGCAACCCGCGTTGAGCGGGATGTCGTCGCCGACGAGCGTGCGGAACACGTACAGCACGGCTGCCATGCAGACCGCCTTCGGCGCGTTGAAGTTGTTCGGCAGTTGCACGGACGTTCCGCTGAAGTCCACGGTCGCACTGCGCGTCGCAGCATCGACGCGAATGGCGACGTCGATCACCGCGCCGTTATCGAGTTCGTAACGGTACGCGCCGTCCTTGAGGGCGCCGATCACGCGGCGCACCGCTTCTTCGGCATTGTCCTGCACGTGCTGCATGAAGGCGAGCACCACGTCGCGGCCGAATTGCGCGACCATGCGGCGCAGCTCGTCCACGCCCTTCTGGTTCGCGGCGATCTGCGCGCGCAGATCGGCCATGTTCTGTGCGACGTTGCGTGCCGGATAGCGGCCCGATGCGAGCAGCGCGCGTGTTTCGGCGTCGCGCAGCACGCCCGCTGAAACAAGCTGCCAGTTATCGACCAATACGCCTTCTTCTTCGATATGCGACGAAGCGGCCGGCATCGAACCGGGTGTGATTCCGCCGATATCCGCATGGTGGCCGCGCGAGCCGACGTAGAAGAGCGGCTCGGCCGAACCGTCTGCGAACACGGGCGTGATGACGGTCACGTCGGGCAAATGTGTGCCGCCGTGATACGGGTCGTTGAGCATGAACACATCGCCGTCGCGCATCGCGCCGCGATTTCGCTCGATGACGGTCTTGATGCTCTCGCCCATCGATCCCAGATGCACGGGCATGTGCGGCGCGTTCGCAATCAGATTGCCCGCAGCATCGAAGATCGCGCACGAGAAGTCGAGGCGCTCCTTGATGTTCACCGAATACGCTGTGTTTTGCAGACGCAATCCCATCTGCTCGGCAATCGACATGAACAGATTGTTGAATATTTCGAGGCGCACGGGGTCGGCCTCGGTGCCGATCGAGCGGCGCGTGGGCAGCGGTTGCACGCGGGTCATCACCACGTTGCCTTGAACGGTCAGCACCGCCTGCCATCCCGGCTCGACCACGGTCGTGCCGTTCTTTTCGGCGATGATCGCCGGGCCGTCGAGCGTGTCGCCTGCGCACAGCGTTTCGCGCTGGTAGAGCGATGCGTCGTGCCAGCTACCGCTCGAATACATGCGCACAACCGACTGCGCATGGGGCGCGTCGCCTGCCGCGCGCTGCGGCAGGCTGCCGGCATCGACTGGCGCGTCGGCATGGCCGATCGCTTCGACGCAAGCCAGTTCCGCGATGAGCGGCGTATCTGCCATCAGGAACGCATAGCGTTGACGATACGCAGCTTCGAAAGCGGCGCGCATCGCATCGACGCTGCCCGCTGGCACTGCGAGCGATGAATCGGTGCCCTGATAGCGCAGATGGACACGTCGCTCAGTCGTGATACGCGCGGCGTCCACGCCCTGTTCGAGCAGTGCGCCGGTTGCATCGGCCGCGAGCGCCTCGAGCGCGGCTTCCAGCGTCGCAAGCGATGAGTCGTCGAGCGAGATTTCGAGCGCTCGCTCGCGCATCGCCGTCTGATCCGCGAGGCCCATGCCGTAAGCGGAGAGCACACCGGCAAGCGGATGCGCGAACACCCGCGTCATGCCGAGCGCGTCGGCCACACCGCACGCATGCTGGCCGCCCGCGCCGCCGAAAGTCGTCAGCACATACTGCGAGACGTCGTGGCCACGTTGCACTGAAATTTTCTTGATCGCGTTAGCCATGCTGCCAATGGCGATCTCCAGGAAACCTTCAGCGAGCTCTTCTGGTGTGCGACGCTGACCCGTAGCCGCGAAGATTTCATCGGCGAGTGCCCGAAAGCGTTCAGCGACGACCTCGCGATCGAGCGACTCGTTCGCGTTCGGACCGAAGACGCGCGGGAAATAGTCGGGCTGAATCTTGCCGAGCATCACGTTGCAGTCGGTGACCGCGAGCGGGCCGCCGCGCCGGTACGCCGCCGGACCCGGATTGGCGCCCGCCGAGTCGGGGCCGACACGCAGCCGGGCGCCGTCGAAGCCGAGCACCGAGCCGCCACCTGCCGCCACGGTATGGATGCTCATCATCGGCGCGCGCATCCGCACGCCTGCCACCTGCGTTTCGAATACGCGCTCGAACTCGCCGTTGAAGTGCGAGACGTCCGTCGACGTGCCGCCCATGTCGAAGCCGATCACACGCTCGAAGCCCGCTGCCTGTGCCGCGCGCACCATGCCGACGATACCGCCCGCCGGGCCGGAGAGAATCGCATCTTTGCCCTGAAATACATCGGCGCGTGTCAGTCCGCCGCTGCTTTGCATGAACTGCAGGTTCACGCCCGGCATTTCGCTGGCGACCTGATCCACATATCGGCGCAGGATGGGCGACAGATAGGCATCCACCACGGTCGTATCGCCGCGCGAGACCATCTTCATCAGCGGCGAGACTTCGTGGGAAACCGAGATCTGCGTGAAGCCGATTCGGCGCGCCAGATCCGCAAGCTCGCTTTCATGCGACGTGTGGCGATAACCGTGGATCAGCACGATTGCGAGCGCGCGGATGCCCTTGTGGTAGACCTCGCGCAGTGCGCGCTCCGCTGCCGCGTGATCGAGCGTCGCGACCACTTCGCCTTGCGCGCTCATGCGTTCGTCGATTTCCACCACGCTCTCATAGAGCGCTTCCGGCAACGCGATGTCGAGATCGAACAGGCGGGGGCGGTTCTGATACGCGATCCGCAACACATCGCGCAAGCCTCGCGTGGTGACGAGCGCTACCGGCTCGCCCTTGCGTTCGAGCAGCGCGTTGGTCGCGACCGTCGTGCCCATTTTGACCATCTCGACGTCGCGCGACGTAATGGGTTCTCCGGCTCGCAGGCCAAGCACATGGCGAATCCCGGCGACAGCCGCATCGCGATACTGCTCCGGGTGTTCGGAAAGCAGCTTGTGCGTGGTGAGCGTGCCATCCGGGCGGCGCGCGACGATATCGGTGAACGTGCCGCCCCGGTCGATCCAGAACTGCCAGCGGGACGGCGTGCAAACATCGGAGGCGTGATCGTGCTTCATGGTGTCGTGGTCGTGATGCGAAAGTGGTAGTGGTGTGCGCAAGGTGAAAATCAGGCCGATTCAAGTTCGCGACCGCGCGTCTCGGGCAGCGTAAGCGCGGCGATGATCAGTACGCCATACGCGGCCACGGCGAAAATCCCGATGCTCGTGCCCAGGCCGAAGCGGCTCGACAGCACGCCGATCAGCACCGGAAACAGCGCCCCGATCGCGCGGCCGACGTTGTAGCAAAACCCCTGGCCCGAGCCGCGCACACGGGTCGGAAACAGTTCGGTGAGAAACGCGCCCATGCCGGAAAAAATGCCCGACGCGAAAAAGCCGAGCGGAAAGCCGAGCCACAGCATCGATGCATTCGTGAGCGGCAACGAGGTATACGCGAAGGCAATCGCCATCGAGCCCAGCGCGAACAAAATAAAGTTCGGCTTGCGGCCGATGCGGTCCGTGAGCCATGCGCTGCACAGATAGCCCGCGTACGAGCCCGCGATGATCATCGCCAGATAGCCGCCGGTGCCCATCACCGTGAGATGACGTTCGGTCTTGAGGAAAGTCGGCAGCCACGTCGTGATCGCGTAGTAGCCGCCCTGTGCGCCCGTCGTAAGCAGTGCGGCGCGCAGCGTCGTCGAAAGCAGCTTGGGAGAGAAGATCTCAGTGAAGCGCGGCGGGTCTTGAGTGTCGTACTGCTGAACCCTGGCCTGTTCGAATACTTCAGGTTCCTTCACATAGCGGCGGATCGCGAGCACGAGCAGGGCAGGCACGAGTCCGATCAGGAACAATGCGCGCCACGCGATTTCAGGCGCCATCACGGAGAACAGCACCGCATAGAGCAGGGCCGCCACGCCCCAGCCGAGCGCCCAGCCCGACTGCACGAGACCGACCGCCTTGCCGCGGTCGCGCGCGCGGATCACCTCGCCGATCAGCACCGCGCCCGCCGTCCACTCGCCGCCGAAGCCGAAGCCCATCAACGCGCGAGCCGCGAGCAACTGGCCGTAGTTCTGCGCGAGGCCGCATAGGCCGGTGAACACGGCGAACCACAAGACGGTGAGCTGCAACGTGCGCACACGGCCGATGCGATCGGAAAGAATGCCGGCAATCCAGCCGCCGAGCGCAGAGGACAGCAGCGTCAACGTGCCGATGAAGCCGGCGTCCGCGAGCGAGATGCCCCAGGTAGCGACGAGCGTCGGGATGACGAAGGAAAGCATCTGCGTGTCCATGCCGTCGAGCATGTAGCCGACCTTGCAACTCCAGAACGCGCGACGCGCGTGCGGACCGGCTTCGGCATACCAGGAAAGCTGCGGGCTTCCCGTTCCTGACTTCATGTCGGCGGCATCGTCGACGCTCGCCGTGAGTGTCTTGCTGTCCATCTGCTGCTCCTATGGATAGACGCATGGGAAACGATCGAAGCCACGCACGAACGTAGGGATGCGTCATTCCCTCCGGGCCGCGCGGCCCGATGGCTTCATGGTGCTGTGAATCGCTTGTTGCACGACGGCGCGGCGCGCCGCCGGGACGGTCAGAAAATAGCCAGCGACGCGTTAGTGATATCCGTCATCAGCATGTGGCCCGGCGCGTGCGCAACCGCGAGCGGCAGCTTCGCGGCCATCAGTGCCGTTTGCGGCGTCACGCCGCAAGCCCAGTAGACAGGCAGTTCGCCCGCGCGGATCGTCACCGGGTCGCCGAACTCGGGGCGCGCGAGATCGACGATGCCGAGTTCCGCTGGATCGCCAATATGCACGGGCGCGCCATGCACGCCCGGAAAGCGGCTCGTGATCTGCACGGCACGGATCGCGTCGGCGCCGCGCAGCGGCCGCATCGACACGACGAGTTCGCCGCCGAACACGCCCGCCCGCTGGTTGGGGATGCTGGTGCGGTACATCGGCACGTTGCGGCCTTCTTCGACGTGGCGCAGGCCGATGCCTTCCTTCGCGAGCATGTGCTCGAACGAGAACGAACAGCCAATTGCAAATACGACGAAATCGTCCTGCCAGAGCGCTTCGATCGATTCGACGCGCTCGCTCAGGTTGCCGTCGCGATATACGTTGTACGCGGGCACGTCGGTGCGGATGTCGATGTCGCGCCCGAGCATCGGCACGCGGAACTCGCCAGGCTCGCCCACGCCGAGCAGCGGACATGGCTTCGGATTCGCATGGCAAAAGCGCAGGAAATCGTGCGCGTGCGCAGCGGGCAGGATCGCGAGATTGGCTTGCGCGTAGTCGCCGCAATGGCCGGCCGTCGGGCCACGGAAGTCGCGGTGACGGACGGCCTGGCGGAATTCGGATGGAGTCATGGTGTTAGCGTGCTCTGGCGGTTGCATCGGATTGTCTGCGGTGGGCGATGCGCCTTGCCTACCGTCAGGCGAAGCATAGAAAAGAAGAAAATTTGACGCCAGCTAGTTTTCTTTGCGCCAGGTGAATAGAATTTCTTAACGGAATCGAGGGTTTTCCCGAGTCACGTTGAGATTTTTGGAGCGGTTTGCTCCCGTTGCACTGCCCACCTTTGACTGATGAATACGCGCTTCCTCGAAACCTTCGTCACGCTTGCCAAGCTGCGCAGTTTCCGCACGACGGCGACCGCGCTTCACGCCACGCCGGCGGCGATCTCGCAGCGCCTGAAGGCACTGGAAGACGAATTGCATACCGTGCTCGTCGATCGCGAGAGCCGCGAATTTCGGCTCACGCCGAACGGCGAATATCTGCTCAGCTACGCGAAGGCCGTGGTCGAGGCGACGCGCCAGTTGCAGGCCGCCGCGTCAAATGAAGGCGCGATGCGCGGCAAGTTGCGACTCGGCGTGATCGAGACGGTCGTGCATAGCTGGCTTGCCGACTATCTGCGGCGGCTCTCGAAGGACTATCCGCAGCTCGAAGTGGAGCTTGCGGTGGACGTGAGCGTGGTGCTGCAGCGGCGTCTGATGGCGGGCGAACTCGATCTCATCGTTCGCGTGGAAGGCAGCGACGAGGAATCGATAGTCTGCGATGCGCTCGCGAACTATCCGGTGCACTGGATCGCGCGCGCGGGGCTGCTACCGCCTTCGCGCAGCGGACTCGCGAAACGCGTGCTGCGTCATCCGATCCTCACATTCGGGCGCGGAACGGCGCCTCATCGCGCGCTGGAGGACATCGTCAGCAAGCTCGCACTCGCCAACGGCGTGCCGCTCGCGGATACGCGCATTACGGGTTCGCCATCGATTTCGGTGATCGTGCAACTCGTGCGCGATGGCTTCGGCGTGGCGGCAATTCCGCGTCTGTTCGTCGATGATCTGATCGCGCGAGGCGAGGTGGTCGAACTGCCGCTGCAGCCCTCGCCGCCGTCCATCGTGGTGTCGATGTCCCGACGCGCGGATGCGCCGCTTTTCGTGCACGGCGCAGCGAACGCGGCACGTGCGGCGTGTCATGAATACTGCGAGCAGGGAGACCGACGCCTGATCGAGCGGCTATAGAGCCCGGCTCTTGCGGACTCTGGAGGCGGCAAGCGACCCAGGAAGAGTCATTCGACCCCGCGCTCCAGATCGTTGACGACTTCGTCGATCCTGGTCGAGGCGATTGTTTGGCACGTGCGGTTCGAGTTCAAGCGTTTCCACAGGGGCAAGGACGACGCGTTTTAGCGAAAAACAGCGAATTCAGTCCTTTCGCATGCGTGCAACCAATGCGAGCAAGCGGGCATTCATTTCCGCAGCCTGCAAATGCGCGTGCCAACCGTGACCAGGAAGCAGCCATTCGAAGCGATACGCGGCCAACTTGCCGAGCGATTCGGTGAGCGCTGTCCACGAGTACCAGCACGCGTCCCTGAACGCGACGAGGTCCTGCTGGCGTGGGCTCCAGGCAAGCGAATCCCCCGAGAACAGCACGCGATCATCGAGCTGGTACACGACGCTACCCCGAGTGTGCCCGGGTACAGGGATCGCGCGCACGCCGGCCGCAATGCTCAGTGCTGAACCGTCGTCGAGCAGATCCGTCGCGTATGGGGCGGCCGACACGTCCTCGCGGTGAATCCAGACGCGCGCGCCGAATTGACGCGCGTATTTGTCCGCGTCTGCGACGTCGTCACGATGCGACAGCAGAATGTGCGCAATACCGCCAGCGCCGTCAAACCATTTCACGAGGTCCGCCGCATAGCGCGGAGAGTCGATGAGCAGATTGCCTTCCGGACGCGCGGCAAAATAAGAATGTGCGCCAAACGACGACCGTGAGTTGAATCCACAGCGCCACACATCCGAGGTGATCTGCTGCGGAAAGATCGCCGCGTTCGGACGAGGCTGTTTCGTTTCGCTGCGTACCGACGCCGTAGGGCAGACGAGCACCGCACGCCAGGCATCAAGCTGCTCTTCCGGTGTGGCCGGCTGGCGAACGAAGACACTCTTGTCGTTGCGCTCGACAATCAGCCCAGGCGCGACGTGACGAGATGCACCGCAATTGATGCATGCAGTGTCGATGTACCACTCTCCTGAAGCAGAGTCGGTATTACGTATGGGCTTCATCTGATGCTCCCGGGCTGACGTGCGCATCCGCCGGCTCGACGCTCGCTGGCGTCTCGCGGTCGTTGGAGGGATTGTTACACGATCATTGACGTACAGGCGCAAACGGCTCGTTCGCCACGCCCTTGTCCCGCTACGAAGCCTTGTTTGCGTTTGGCGCGTGATTTACCACGGCTGGCTACGCTTGCCGCAACAGACACCCCTACGCGGCACTTCGTCTGCTCCTGGCGCGGCCGCTTCTGCTCGTCGAAGTAACCAACTCCTCTGCTGTGAGGAAAAATTGACTGTTGTCCGCGAGGCGCGCAAGGATGAAGTCGATGAAGGTTCTCACGCGGAGCGGTTGTTCCGTCCGGCGACGGTAGTAGACGTAAATCGACTCGCGCTGGGTCAAATGCTGAGTGAGCAAAGGCACGAGCCGTCCAGCCCGGATGTGTGAGACGGCCGAGAAACTTCCAAGCTGCCCAATTGCCACGCCGGCCAGTACCGCTTCGGTTTCCGCGTCGATATCGTTCGAACAGACCGAAGCAGCCATCTCTCGATACACGATCTCCCCGCCCACCATAAATTCCCACAGCGCCTGCTTGCCGGTGTTCGCACGCCGGTATCCAGAACAACGATGCGCATCGAGCTCGTCCACGGTTTTCGGCGTGCCGTACCGTTCGAGATAGGCTGGCGACGCGCATACGATCAACTGAATCGGTAGCAGTCGCCTGGCAATCGCCCCCTCGGAAGGCGGGGACCCGCCGCGGAAGCCGACGTCGGCGCGATCGCTGACGAGGTCCGTGAAATGATCGTCGAAGCGAATATCGATCTGCACGTCAGGGTATAGCGCCGCAAACTCAAGGATCGATGGCCACAGTGCCGTTCGCCCGAGTGCCGTCGGAGCGCTTAGCCGTAGGGGCCCCGCAACTTCTTCCCCTGAACGGCGAGCATCGTCAATCGCGGACGACAACATAGCGAGCGCTGGCTCGACACCTTGCAATAGTCTTTGCCCCTCTTCGGTCAGACTCAACTTTCGCGTTGTCCGATGAAACAGCCGGACGCCAAGCGACTTTTCGAGCTGCATGACCGCGTGGCTCGCGGCCTGCGGCGAGATGCCCAGGTCCGCAGCTGCCCGACGGAAGCTGCCGAGCGTTGCTGCGCGGACGAACACCGAAATCGCCCGGACCTCATTCATGGCTGACTCCATTCGCAAATATTGGTTGATTATGAGTCTAGCATTCGACGCCTAGTAGCTGTTAATCGCGCGCCCTATGCTTCTCTTCACGTTCACCACGAAACGGGAGCAAATCATGAGCAACGCTGCGAAGCACGAGTTCAAGCGCGTCTGGTTCGTTACGGGCGCCTCACGCGGGTTAGGCGCACTGATCGCACAAGCGGCCCTGGCGGACGGCAATGCAGTGGTTGCGGCGGGACGCAACGTTCGGGCGATCATTGAGCGTCTCGGCGAATCACCTGCGCTGTTGCCGGTCGCGCTCGACGTAACTGACGAGGAGCAGGCCAAAAGAGCCGCGCAGGCCGCTTTGGCAAAGTTTGGCAGGATCGACGTGTTGGTCAACAACGCCGGCTTCGGACTGCTCGCAGCCGTAGAGGAATCGGCCGACGCAGACGTGCGTCGCATATACGACACCAACGTTTTTGGACTGCTCAATGTCACGCGTGCGGTGCTGCCAGTGATGCGGGGACAGCGCTCGGGCCATGTGATCAACGTGTCCTCGATCGGCGGCTATCGCTCGGCGGTGGGATTCGGGGTGTATTGCTCGACGAAATTCGCCGTCGAAGGCATTACGGAAGCGCTCCACGCGGAGTTGAAGCCACTCGGCATTCACGCGACCGTCGTTGAGCCCGGCTATTTCCGTACCGATTTCCTCGATGCGTCGTCGCTCGTCGTCGGCAAGGAGGTCATCGACGACTACGACGAGACGTCGGGCAACGTGCGTCGATTCGCTGAAGGAATGAATCACAATCAGCCAGGCGACCCGCAGAAGCTTGCGAAGGCCCTCGTCACGCTTGTCGATGTACCGAGACCGCCACTGCGTCTGCCGCTCGGAACCGACACGCTGAAGGCGATAGCCGAAAAGAACGCCTATGTGGCTACGGAAACTGAAACATGGAAGGCACTGTCGGCGTCAACCGATTTCTCAGACTGAGTTCTCTCGAGATGACGAACGTGTAGCGCGGTTGCGCTGCTGAGTAGTGCCCATGTCTATCTAAATCCCGCCTGGATAAGGGGAGTCTGTGATGTCCATAAACGCTGAAGTGCGCCCGCACATCCCGCCGTTCACCCTTGAATCGGCAATCGAGAAGGTTCGACTTGCGGAAGACGCTGGCAATTGGTTCCGCTCCTACGGAAACGGGAACTGGGAGTTTGGACCTGATGGTCTGATGCACCACCGGTATGCCTGTATCAACGACATGCCGTTCAAGGCAAGCGATCGCAAGTTCCATTCGCCGCTGGGTCGCCGCCCCGACGATCACCCAGGTCTGAGCGAGCTGGGTCTTTGAAAAATTGCGCTGAGCACCGTCGTTGGTCGATACGATGAGCGAGATCAGGACGAGTTCCACCAGAATCGCGGATATCACCGGGATCATCGAAGGGATCGCCTTCCAGACCAAAATTCGCGCGCGCCGTGCAAAGCCTTGTCCCGCCTGGCTCTGAGCAAACGCGCACTTTCTGACCCACCAGTTAACCCCCGCAACGCGATCATCACGCGCCGGACTGGACGGGACCGCGCAGGAATGAATTCGGCCTGATCGCTGCTCATCGACCCTGTTAGTTTTTGCGTTGATAGCGCCGCCATAGCCTCATGATCACCACATAGGCGAGCGTCGCCACAAGCAGATCAGCCAGCAGCATGACCGGGATGTATAAATCATCCGGGTCGCGAATGCCAAGCCGATTTGCAGCGTGTAACCACGCAAGCGCCTGCCTTTCCGGCATCGGTATAGGGTATGTGTGGACGTAGGGCACGGAAAGGCAGAACAGGCCGACAAATAGCGCCACCTTGAACAGCCTACGGACAAGTGTTGCCATACGTGATGACCTCAATTGTTCCGTAGGCGCGAAGCCCCGAATTGCCGGCAGGAATGGTCATGGTGTGCAGCAGCGCGTTACGGATTCTCAGAAAATCCGTGCGGCTCGGAAGCGTAATACAGCCGAGTGAAATACCTTCGCCACCTGCCGGATGCAACCGGAATTGTCCGCGCTTGACACCATCAATCCATGTCACGTCGTCAATGAGGCCATCATCCCGATACAGTGCGAACCATTCGCGATGATGTACCGCACTCCCAATCGCTGAATTAACTGTGTCCTTTATCGAAGCCCAAGCTTGAGACCCGATACCGCCAGTGGGCCGGTCTACGATCCAGTATTTTCCGGCAGGGATCGGACCGTTACTTGGCACAGCCGTGCAGCCACCGCGATTGCGGTATTGATCGTTTCCAGAATACGCGTCGAACGTGCCGACACCGAAAATTGTGAGCGGTGAAAACTGCTCGTTGTTCACCAAAAACTTACCCTGATAGGCCATTGTCACGCCCCCTTATCCGCGCTCATTCCACGAATCGGTGTATTTGATATTGCCATCAAGGTAATGCCACGTGATGCGGTCGTACATCATGGAGACCGCTTCAACGTGATTGAGTGCGGATGCCTGCGCCAGCCTGGTATTAGCCATGCCGGGGTTGATGCCACACACTTTCACACCTTCGATCGTGATCACGAAATAGACTTCCTCTTTGCCTGCATCGTTGATGCGATACCACATGATCTCGGCGGACTGCAGCGTTTGCCCCTTCGCCACGGCCTTGTAAAGATAAGGCGTCGCCGCATCGAACTCCTTTTCGAACGCAATCGGCGAGTGCGCACGCGCGCCGGTAATCTTGCCGTTAGCCGCATCGACCGGCAGATTCACGCCGTGGCCGAAACTGATAATTTCAATGCTTCCCTCGCGATCCTGAACGGTTGACGAGCCTTTGATGTCTGCGCTGCCATCATCTTTCAGCCACATATGTGCAGGAATTGGCATCTTGAATTTTTCCTTGAATGGTTAAATGAGCGCTGCATGGTTACTACCTCATTTTTAATAAGGTATGCGCTACGAACGGACAATTTTTTACGCGGCTACGCAAGCATTTGCAACGGGTGATGCTATACACTATCAATACCTTGACGTGATTTAACAAACATCGGAAGTGTGACTGCGATCTGATCGAGCGCAGCGCGCAGGCAAAAAAAGACCCGCGCGATGCGGGTCGGGTGGATGTCCTGCGATCCATCGATTGACCTCGCTTTCACGCCAGCGCACCGCCGCCACGCCGACCTTGATGGGTTTGGGGAACTTGCCTTGCGCGATCTTCAGATAGATCGTCGATCCGGTCAGGCCGATACGCTGCTCGACCTCGGCGCGGCGTAGCAGGCGCTCATTCATGCGCTGCGTGACCTCTTATCGCCGCGAGCCACCGGAAGGGTTGCCAGACCACGGCGATGCCCGCGCCACGAAAGAGTATGGCCTGGCCGAGCTCGACGAAATGCGTGGTGGGCGCGGCGAACATGACGTTCTGCGCGAACTGCGGCATGCTGCGCGCGAGCGTGGCGATGAAAATGCCCATCGAAGTGGTGGCGAACAGGTGCAGCGCCGCGCCAGCGAGAAAGAGCGCGACCGATCCTTCAATCGGTACGTGCAGCGCGCCCGCACGATGTAGGTGAGCGAGAGCGCTGCCGCGGCGACGGCGGCTCGTCCCACATGCGCGCGGCCGCGACGCAGCCGACCTATCGGAAGCAAGTGAGTGAAAACCAATGCGCTCAATGAGTTGAGCGAGTCATGAGCCTGTTGTCCACAGGCTTGTGCCCAGCTTCTGTGGGTATCTTGAGTGGTTATCGAAACGCCTGCAGAGAAGGTCGAACGGGGCGTGAGGACATCGTTTCCGTCTCCTCGAAGTCACGCCGGCGGGGCCGTTCACGGAACTCGGGGCGGGCAGCCGCTAGCTCGGGCGGCTGCCGTTACGACAGAAGCGATCTGGATAACAGCTCAGAAAAAACACGCAGCTTTAACCGCTGATAATGCCCAAAACGGAAGTTATCTGGTTAAATTCCCGGAAGCAAGTCGAGTTCGTCCACATATACCGTCGAAGCTCGCGCGCGCCAATCTACCCGCTGTCCAATATAGGGATCGTCAAGACACATGGAGAATCTTCTCGTCGAAATCAGTCCGGGCAGATGGGCCTTCCTGCTGGATATGCTCACCGCGTTCTCGATTCATCTGGGCGCCGCTGCGGGCATACTGGTGATCGGATGGTGGGTCGCGCGCCGCGCTTCGATGTCGCTGAGCCGGCTTCTTGCGCGTCAATCACGCATGGACGCCACGCTGCGACCGATCCTCTGCGACATCGGCCTGTGGGGCATTCGCATTGTCGCGATCGTCGGTGCGCTGTCGCAGTTAGGCATCCAGACGGCCAGCATCATTGCCGTGCTCGGCGCAGCCGGTCTTGCGGTCGGCCTCGCGCTGCAAGGCACGATGCAGAACATCGCGGCCGGCATCATGCTGCTAGTGTTGCGGCCGTTCAAGGTCGGCGAGTATATCGAGGGCGGAGCCGGCAGTGTCGCGGGCACGGTCGACGAAGTCAATCTGTTCACGACGCGTCTCACCAAACCCGACGGCATCTGCGAATACGTGCCGAACAGCGCGTTGTGGAGCAATTCGATCCGCAACTTCAGCCGTAATCCGATGCGCCGGCTCGATCTCGAAGTGGAGATCTCGATCGGTGACGATGTGGATCGCGCGCTTGAGGCGCTGCGCACGCTCGCCGCGGCCGACCCCCGTGCGCTCCGCGATCCCGCGCCGCAGGTGATGGTCATCCGTTTCGACGACAGCACGGCGGTGCTGAATATCCGCGTCTGGTCGAACACCGACATGTTCTGGACCATGCGCTGGGAACTGGCGCGCCGGGTGCGTCAAACACTGACCGACGCGCAATGTTCGCTGCCGTTGCGCACCCGTGAATTGCACATCGTGCCGAGCGCGACGGCCGCGTCGGTCACCGGCGCAGCCGCCGGTCAGGCAGGGTCATCCGCGATCAGAAAACCGGAGCAGGGGGTGTAACCCCCGGTTCTTCGATCCCGCGGCATAGCGATCGCAGTTGTTCTGCGTTCCTTGCCGCGACAAAACCCTGCATGCAATGTCGTTCATCGTCTGTCCGATTCGCTCGCGACGAGCGGCGGTAGCGGGCAGTCGAGCGTGTCGCAAACGGCGCGGAGCAGCTCTGCTCCACGGACGGTGACCTGCTGCTCCGCCAGGATGCACGCCGCGCAGGCGGCGACGATCCGGCGCTTGATTGCCGGAACGGATTGATTGAGCGTTCGCAGGGCCGCATCGAGCTCGATGAGGGAACGTGTCTCGCGGGGCGGCAAGCGGTGGGTGTGGTCGCCGCCGATGTAGCCGCGCATGCCGGTATCGAAAGCTCGGGCGGCCCGGTCGGGTTCCGGCCGGCCTTCCCAGGCCAACAGCGCTAACAGCGTCGCCACCGGCTGCGCCAGTTTTTGCGGCGAGCTGTGCAAGGGACGCGTCTGACGCTGCGGCAGGAACTGGGCGTCGAGATGGCGATGCAGCACGCAGCGGAGCGTGTACTCGAGCAGGCTCAGCCGCTGGTCGGCGATCATGAGCAATTCGACCTGTGCGCGGAAAGCCTGGTGCTGGCGGTGCGACATCTGCCGCAGGGCTGGCAGCGCCAGATCCAGGAGGGGCAGCCGATGCGTGTCCGGCAGCGCCTGGACCGGGGCGACCAGCCGCAAGGTTTCGGCAAAGTCCCGCGGTTCGGCGCCGGCCTTCAGCTGGGCCAGCTGAAGTTCCCGCAGGTCCTCCAGCGGGTCCAGAAGAAGGGCGCAGACTACGGCGCGAGCACTGAACGGCTCCTCGGCGGCAACCCGGAGCGCGTCGGGCATACCGTCGTGCAGTGCCTGGGCGTAGCTCATCACTTCCGGATGGACGTGGCCGACCCGAGACGCCGCTTCCTCGGCGAAGCCCAATACCGGCACCGGCACCTGCGGCAGCCCCGGTAACGTGGGCACCCCGGCGAACGGCGGGACGCGGCTGGGGCGGGTGCCCTTGAGTTGTTCCCGATCGACATCGACCGGTCGCACTTCGGGGAACTGGCCGTCGAACTGGGGATGGAGCCGGCGGATGCGCTCGACGAGGGGCGGGTGGGTGGCCAGCAGTCCGGCGAGCCCCTCGCCGGCGAAAGCGTTGGCGAAAAACATGTGACCAGCCTCGGCGGCCCGGGGGGTGTCGATGCGCGACCCCTCGGCCAGCCCGCCGATCTTCTTGAGCGCCCCGCCAATCCCGTCGGGGTTGCGCGTGAATTGGACGGCGCTCGCGTCGGCCAGGTACTCGCGCTGCCGGGACACCGCTGCCATGATCAGCCGACCGAAGAACGCTCCCACCAGTCCCAGCACAAACACGCCCAGTCCCAGTAGCACCATGCCGCCGCGGGAATCCTGTCTTCCCGACGAGCGTCCGCGGGAAGCGAACATGAGGCTGCGGCCGATGATCGACAACGCCATGATCCCAAAGATCAGGCCGATCAGCCGGATGTTGAGCCGCATGTCGCCGTTGAGGATATGGCTGAACTCGTGCGCCACCACGCCCTGCAACTCGTCACGGGTCAAGTAGTCGAGGCAGCCCTGGGAGACGGCGACCACAGCATCGCCCGGGGCGTAGCCGGCCGCGAAGGCATTGATGCCGGTCTCCGGCAGAACATATACGGGGGGCACCGGCACTCCCGCAGCGAGGGCCATCTCCTCGACGACGTTGAGCAGCCGCTTCTGCCGCGCGTCGGTGGTCGTGCCGGGCACCTCCTTACCGCCCAACATCAAGGCGACGGCCTGCCCGCCAGAAGCGAGCTGGGCCACCTTGAGCGCGCTGGCACCGCCGACCAGGATGCCCACCGCCGGCGCCGCGAGCAGGAGCATGTCAGGTTGCCACCAGGACACTGGCTCGTGAGCGCCATACATGCTGAGCGCCACCAACAGACCGTACACGAGGGCGATCAGAATCAGGATCGCGAGGACGAAATAGACCACCAGCTGGAAGGTCTTGCGCCGTGCCGAATCCTGCTGCTGAAAGAAATTGGTGGCCATGGTCGGCGCGGTTTTGAGAGCGTGAAGCGCACGGAGCCGTGGCGGTTCCGGGTTACCGGAACGACACCTTGGGCGCTGCGCGCTCGGCCTCTGTGGTTTCGAGCAGTGACGCTTCCTTGAAACCAAACATGCCGGCCACCATGACGGCTGGGAAGACTTCGCGCTGGTTGTTGTAGTCGGTGGCGGCGTCGTTGAAGGCTTGCCTGGCGAAGCCGATCTTGTTCTCGGTCGAGCTCAGTTCCTCCTGCAGGGCGAGCATGTTCTGGTTGGCCTTGAGGTCCGGGTACGCTTCGGATAGCGCAAAGAGCCGGCCCAGAATGCCGCCGAGCTGGGCCTCGGCCTCGTTAAACCCCCTGATGGCCGCCGGGTCGCTGGGGTTGGCGGCGACTTTCTGCTCGGCTGCCATCGCGCTGTTGCGGGCCTTGATGACGGCGTCGAGCGTCTCCCTTTCGTGACCCATGTAGCCCTTGACCGCTTCGACTAAGTTCGGAATCAGCTCGTAGCGGCGTTTGAGCTGCACGTCGATTTGGGCGAAGGCGTTCGCGAAGCGGTTCCGGGCGACAACTAGCCCGTTGTAGATGCCCATGAGGCGGAGCGCGAGCAGTAGCCCGACCCCCAGCAGCACGAGCAGGGTGACGACGACGGGACTCATTGGCCGTGACCTCCGACGAGAGGACTGCTGGTTTGGACCATCGCGCGACTATGGAAACAGGATAAGTGAAATGACATTTAATTCAATCAATTCGTGAAACTGTTATAAGACAAAGGGTGCGAATTAAGCGTGCTTCATCAATTGCCGGGTACTGGAGTAAAGAGGGCGCAGTCCGCGTGTGTGCGACGTTTTTTCGAAGACGCTTTTCCACGATGGCGATCCGTGCGGAGAGCGTCGTGATGACCGCGACGTTCGCGCGGACAGCGAGCGCAACGTCGTCGGCGAGATGCAACTGGTCGACAGGACGCGATCGACGAGCGGCAACTCGTGCTGCCGTTTAAAACCGCCGTTGGAAGTGGTGACGCGTATTACCTCATCAGACCGGAAGATTCCGACCAAGCGGCGCAGGTGCCGGAACTCCGCACCTGCCTGGAAAGCAGGCTGCCAAAACTCACCTGGCCGGGTATCCAGTTCAAGACACTGAGCTAGCGCCTGAGCCTTCGGTCGACTCATTGAGACGATCAGGAAAGGGCGAACTTCGTTACGCAGATCGGGAGCCTCCCGAGAGGTAGCTGGCCAGCAATGCAGAGCAGCGCTCGCGCAGGAAGGCATTCAACGCGCTGATCGTCGGTGTCAGTTGCGCACGGTGAGCACAAATCAAGTGCAGCGGCGAAGGCCTGCCTTCAGATCGTCGATGAGGTCCAGTCGCGACTTGCAGACAAGGCCTTCCCCGGCTATCGCCCAGCGACGAACTGCATCGGCATCGTCGCTGATGCGATTACCCGTGACTGCCACTGTGCGTTCGCCGCCAGGCGGGGTAAAGCGCCAGATCCGAGACCCTGACCTGGTGGATACCCTGAATCGGCGACATTTTCAGAAATTGCGCTTGCGCCAAAATTCGACTTCCCGCATCTTGTCTAGACAAGACGAAACCGCGATTGGCGCGCTACCGTAATGAAGTTTTCGGCAATCCAAGGAGTGTGGACATGCAGGCGAAGTGCAGATGGTTGGTCAAGAGTTTGATCGGTGCCGCATTTGGAGCGGCGGCGCTTGCGGGCAACACCGCCGAGGCGAAGGACTGGACGACAGTGACGATCGCCCTCGAAGGCGGCTATGCGCCCTGGAACATGACGCTGCCGGGCGGCAAGCTGGGCGGCTTCGAACCCGAACTCGCCGCTAACCTGTGCGCGCGGGCGCAACTCAAGTGCAATCTCGTGGCGCAGGACTGGGACGGCATGATTCCCGGCTTGCAAGCCGGAAAGTTCGATGTTCTGATGGATGCGATCTCGATCACGCCAGAGCGCGAGAAGATCATTGCCTTCTCGAAGCCGTATGCGTCCACGCCGGCGACCTTCGCGGTCACCGACACGAAGATCCTGCCGAAGGCAACCGACACCCCGGCGTCGCTGAAGCTCGACACCGACGCCAAGTCGAACGCGCCCGCCGTCCAGGCGCTGCGCACGGCGCTCAAGGGCAAGACCATCGGCATTCAGTCCGGCACGGTCTATACGCGCTTCATCAACGAGAACTTCAAGGATGTCGCGTCGATCCGCGTCTACAAGACCTCGCCGGAACGCGATCTCGATCTGTCCAATGGCCGCATCGACGCGTCGTTCGACGATGTGACGTACTACGCCGCAAATGCCGACAAGAAGGAAGCGGTGCCGACGGTGACGGCCGGCCCGAAGATCGGCGGCCTGATCTGGGGGCCGGGCGAAGGCCTCGCGTTCCGCAAGCAGGACGCGGACCTGAAGGCGAAGTTCGACGCGGCGATAACGTCGGCGATTACCGACGGGACTGTGAAGAAGCTTTCGGAGAAGTGGTTCAAGACCGACGTGACGCCCTGAGCGTCGCTCACAACGTGACCGCGCGCTTCGGCCTGATCCGGCTCGAAAGGCTGATGCCGCGCGGCTTGTTTCGCAGGCTTGGTGAGGTGGCTTGATGGCTCTTTTCGAAATGCTCGGCTTCGGGACCGATGGCTGGGGCGGCCTGCTCCTGCTCGGTTTGTTCATGACGGTGGTGCTGACGCTTGCGGCGCTCGCGATCGGCGCGGTATTCGGCGCGCTCGTCGCAGCGGCAAAGCTCTCGCGTTTTCGCACGGCGCGCGTGATCGGCGACTTCTACACGACCGTCTTCCGCGGCGTGCCGGAACTGCTTGTCATCTATCTGTTCTACTTTGGCGGCTCGACGCTGGTGTCCTCGATCGGGCAGTGGTTCGGTGCCGACGGCTTCATCGGCGTGCCGCCGTTCGTGATCGGCGCGTTCGCGGTGGGCATGATTTCCGGCGCATATCAGACGGAGGTCTATCGCGCCGCCGTGCTAGCCGTCTCGCGCGGCGAACTCGAAGCTGCGCGCGCGATCGGCATGCCGACGCTCACCATGGCGCGCCGCATCCTTATTCCCCAGGTGCTGCGATTCGCACTGCCGGGTATCGGCAATGTGTGGCAGTTGAGCCTCAAGGACTCGGCGCTGATCTCGGTCACCGGTCTCGTCGAATTGCTGCGTGCCAGCCAGGTCGCGGCGGGATCGACACACCAGTACTTCCTGTTCTTCGTCGTTGGCGGAGCGCTCTATCTCGCGATGACGGGCGTTTCGAACCGTGTGTTCGGCCGGGCGGAGACGATCGTCGGCCGCTCCTTCAAGCGCAACTTCGCGCGCAACTGACGCAAGGGCGGCCTCATCATGCATATCGATTTCGATTTTCTTCTCGACACGACGCGCCAGCTCGTTGCCGCCGTGCCGACCACGCTGAGCCTCTTTTTCACCTCGCTCGTGCTCGGCGGCCTGCTTTCGCTCGTGATCGTCACGATGCGCGTCTCGCCGCACTGGCTGCCTAACCGCTTCGCGCGCGCCTATATCCTCGTGTTCCGCGGCTCGCCGCTGCTGATCCAGATGTTTCTCGTCTACTACGGGCTCGGACAGTTCGGCGTGATCCGCGAAAGCTTCCTGTGGCCCGTGCTGCGCGAGCCCTACGTGTGCGCCGTGCTCTCGCTCGCGCTGTGCACGGCGGGCTACACCGCCGAGATCATCCGCGGCGGCCTGATGGCCGTGCCGGTCGGGCAGATCGAGGCGGGTCATGCAATCGGCCTGTCGGGCTTCGCGCTGCTGCGCCGCGTGATCGGCCCCATCGCGTTGCGGCAGTGCCTGCCCGCCTATTCGACTGAAGCCGTGCTGCTCGTCAAGTCGACGGCGCTCGCAAGCCTTGTCACCGTCTGGGAAGTGACTGGTGTCGCGCAACAGATCATTCAGCAGACCTATCGCACGACGGAGGTGTTCACGTGCGCTGCGCTGATCTATCTATGCCTGAATTTCCTCGTGGTGCGCCTCATCGGCCTCGTCGAGCGGCGCCTCTCGCGCCATCTGCGCGCCGCGCCCACCGTCGTGCGCCGTCCCGCCACGCAACTCGAAACCCGCCGCGTCGCGTCTTGATCGGCCCATCTTTCCGGAGAATCGTATGAACGCAGTCGCACCGGTCGCCCTGTCCGTGAGGAACATCCACAAGTCGTTCGGCGACCATCACGTGCTCAAGGGCATTTCGCTCGACGCCCACGAAGGCGACGTGATTTCGATCCTGGGTGCGAGCGGCTCGGGCAAGAGCACGTTCCTGCGCTGCCTGAACCTACTTGAGATGCCCGACGACGGCACCGTCGCGCTTGCCGGCGAAGCGCTGAAGATGAAGCGCCGCCGTGACGGCAAGCTGCAACCGGGCGACCGCCGCCAGGTGGACCGCGTGCGCTCGCAGCTCGGCATGGTGTTCCAGAACTTCAACCTGTGGTCGCACATGACGGTGCTGCAGAACCTGATCGAAGGCCCGATGCGCGTGCAAAAGCGCAGCCGCGCCGAAGCGGTCGAGGAAGCCGAGGCGCTGCTCGCGAAGGTCGGCCTCGCCGACAAGCGCGGCCACTATCCCGCACATCTCTCGGGCGGCCAGCAGCAGCGCGTGGCAATCGCGCGCGCACTCGCGATGCATCCGAAGGTGATGCTGTTCGACGAGCCAACTTCGGCGCTCGATCCCGAACTCGTGGGCGAAGTGCTGCGCGTCATGCGCACGCTTGCCGACGAGGGCCGCACGATGCTCGTCGTCACGCACGAGATGGGCTTCGCGAAACACGTTTCCAATCGCGTGATGTTCCTGGATCAGGGCCAGGTCGATTCGGACGGCACGCCCGCGGAGGTATTCGGCGAACTGAAGTCGGAGCGCTTCCGCCAGTTCGTGTCGAGCCATCAGGACCGCAACGCACATTGATCCATCGTCGGGGTTCATCATGACCGTCATCCGTACCGGAAACCCGCTGGACTGGCGCGAAGTCTGCGCCGTCGCGGCAGGCGCACCGCTCGAGCTTTCCGCGCAAGCGCGCGAGCGCATTGGCGCCGCGCGCGCGCTCGTTGAGCAGATTATCGCGCGCGGCATGCGCGCCTACGGCGTGAACACCGGGGTCGGCGCGTTGTGCGACGTGGTGGTGTCGCCGGCCGAACAGCACACGCTTTCGCACAACATTTTGATGAGCCACGCGGTGGGCGTCGGCGCGTCGCTCGGCGCGCAGGAGACGCGCGCGATCATGGCCGCAGCCATCAACAATTACGCGCACGGGCATTCGGGCGTGCGCGTCGAACTCGTCGAGCGGCTCGTCGCGCTGCTCCAGGCCGATTGCCTGCCCGAAGTGCCCGCGCTCGGTTCGGTCGGCTATCTGAGCCACATGGCGCATATCGCACTCGTGTGCGTCGGCGCGGGGCACGTGAACTGGCGCGGTGAGCGCATCAGCGGCGCCGAGGCGCTGCGCCGGCTGGGGCTCGAACCCTTGTCGCTCGAAGCGAAAGAAGGCTTGAGCCTCGTGAACGGCACGCCATGCGTGACCGGGCTCGCGGCGCTCGCGCTGCAACGCGCGCACCGGCTGCTCGACTGGGCTGACGCCGTGGCGGCGATGAGCTTCGAGAATCTCGGCGGGCAGATGGTGGCGTTCGACGCGGGCTCGCTCGCGTATCGCATCTCACCGGGCCTTGCGCAGGTCGGCGCGCGCATGCGCGCGGCGCTGCTGGGCAGCGGTCTGCTGGCGGCGGCACTCGGACGGCGTACGCAGGATCCGCTCAGCATGCGCACGATTCCGCATGTGCACGGTGCGGCGCGCGATGTGCTGGCTGCGACGGCCGAAGTCGTGAACCGCGAACTCGCCTCGACGACTGACAATCCGATCATCGCCGGCACGCCCGAGGAGCCGCGCGTGTTCTCGCAGGCGCACGCCGTCGGCGCGTCGATCGCGCTCGCCATGGACAGCCTCGCGGTTGCGCTCGCGCAGGTGGCCGCGATGGCGGAGCGGCGTCTCGATCGTCTCGTCAATCCGCTCGTGAGCGGGTTGCCCGCGTTTCTCGCGCAAGCGAGCGGCACGCGCTCGGGCTTCATGATCGCGCAATACACGGCGGCGGCGCTGGTCGCGCAGAACCGCCGCGAGGCCGCGCCCGCGAGCCTCGACGGCGGTGTGACGTCCGGCTTGCAGGAAGATCACCTTTGCCACGCCACGCCGGCCGCGCTCAAGGCGCTTGCCGTCATCGACAACAGCGGCCGCATATTTGGCATTGAACTGCTTGCCGCGGTTCAGGCATACGACCTGCAGCCTGTCGCGGCCGAGCGCGCGCCGTATACGCAGGCGTTGTATAGCCAGGTTCGCGCTGTCTTGCCGACCTACCGTGACGACCGTCCGCTTGCGGACGACATGACACGCGCATTCCACATGATCATGGATGATGGTCCGCCGCCGTTGCCCGGCCCGCTGACGGTCCGGCCCTCACGGGATTTCTGCATTCCGGCACCAACGGACTGCGTGGCGGGCAGCGCGGCGGCCTCGGCGAACGATGCTTTGCCCGGGGCGGTGGGTACTTGAGGCTGGCGTCGCGCGGCGCGCGCAAATCGTTCACGGTGCAACCAGGACAGTCATGACTGAGGCGGCGCAGGCGGGTGGAGAGGCGAAGCGGTTGAAGCTGCAGCGCAAGCTTGCGCCAGCATACGAACAGATAAAGCGCTATGTAATCGAGCGCATAGCCGATGGCACTTGGAAGCCTGGAGACGCAATCCCTTCGGAAACCGAGTTGGTCAAGGAGTCCGGAGTCGCACGCATGACCGTTTCGCGCGTGTTGCGCGAGTTGAGCGCACAACGTGTGCTCACGCGGCGGTATCTTTGAGGCCGAGCTTCGCCAGGTTGAATTGGCCTTTGCGAATGCGATGCGTCAACTCAATGCCTGCCAGAGTGATCGCGGCGTTCCTGAAACGGTTGAAGCCGAGCATGACATTCGTCCGCTTGGCAATTCAGATTTTTCTCTGCTTATACTCACTGTCACCTGAACGGCTCACGCCCAGGTCCCACGCTGCACGCCGACAAAAAACCACGACGTCAGTCGACAACACGGCACGCGACTCACTTTTCGCAACCGCAGTTCTTACATATCAGGTGGGACCTCTTATGCTAAATCGTGCTTTTGGTGCAGCGATTTCATCGTTGCTCGTGGCAGGCGCGGCAGTTGCACCGGCCATCGCGCATGCCGACGACAGCTTCGCGCAGGACGACGGCGCGTCGCATGGCCGGCCGGTCAAGGTGATGATCATTTCGATGTTCGGTCCGGAAGGCAAGGTGTGGCTCGATCATCTCGGCCCGTGGCAGGACATCACCGTCGCGGGCCTGTCTCCTGACTACCCTGCCGTACACTGCAATCGCCAGGAGGTCTGCGTGATGACGACGGGCATGGGGCACGCGAATGCCGCCGCATCGATCATGGCGCTGACGTTCTCGCCGCGTTTCGACTTGCGTCATACGTACTTCATGGTGGCGGGCATCGCTGGTATTGATCCGCTTCAGGGCACCGTCGGTTCCGCTGCGTGGGCGAACTGGCTCGTCGACTTCGGGATTCAATGGGAAATCGACGGACGCGAAATTCCGCCGGGCTGGAATACCGGCTATCTCGGCATCAACACGACGGGCCCGACGCAGAAGCCGCCGCTCGACTATCGCACCGAAGTGTTCCAGCTCAATCCGGCGCTTTCGAACGCGGCATTCGCGCTGTCGCGCAACGTGACGCTGACCGACGACGCACAGGCGCAGGCTGCCCGCGCCAAATACAACTATGCGCCCGCGAACCGTCCGCCGACCGTGATCCAGTGTGACACGCTGGCGGGCGATACCTGGTGGTCGGGCACCGATCTCGGCGAGCGCGCGCGGCAATGGACGAAGATCCTGACCGACGGCAAGGGCACCTATTGCACGACGCAGCAGGAAGACAACGCCACCTTCGAGGCGCTGACGCGCGCGGCGACCGTGCATCGCGTTGACTTGAACCGTGTCGCGGTGCTGCGCGCTGGCTCGGACTTCGACCGGCCGTACGCGGGCCAGTCGAGCGCGGACAATCTGCTCAACTACTCGTCGCAGGGGGGCTTCACGATCGCGATCGACAATCTGTTCCTCGCGGGCAATCCGCTCGTGCAGGACATCGTCACGCATTGGGGCGAGTGGCGCGACGGCGTACCGCAGCGGTAGCGCGTTTGCGGCGTGGTGGAGCGTACCGCGTGCCGGTCTGCACAGCGATCGTGTCCACCGTTGTCGTCAGTTGCCGCGGCGGCCGCTGCGCGGGCGGTGGCGGCTCCGCGCGCGGCATGATGCGAACATAAGGCCGCGATGCGCCATGCTCATCGGCGTCCCCAGAACCTGCGCTGCACCTGCATCACTTCTTCCTCGACCTCGGCCACGGGCCCGACCAGTTCAATGCGCTTCTGGCAATGGTCGAAGACATACCGCGACGACACACTCATCGTCGAATTCTCTGCATGATTGCCCGTGGCTTGCAGCAGGCGCTCTTCCGTCATTGCAAAAACCACCCGCCCAATGTTGGCCCAATATGCCGTGCCTGCGCACATGCAACATGGCTCAACCGTCGTATAGAGCGTGCAACCCCACAAGAATTGCGGCGTAAAGTTGAGCGCGGCGATACGCGCGAGCACCGCTTCCGCATGATTGACGGAATCGACATTGCCCTGTTCTATTAGAACCGACTCCTGATCGGCCCCGACGAGTATGGCGCCAAACGGGTGACGGCCCAACAGCATCGCACGTTCTGCGATGACGCTTGCATGACGCAGATGGCGGACGATCTGCTCGCGTGTCGGCGCGAGCCCCCGCTCAGGGAACGCCGACGCGTTCTGTTTCGGAGAAGTGACAAGGCTCAAAGTGTGTCTCCTCCACGTTGGCTGAGTTACTTCGGTAACGTGCCCTCGACCCCCTGCACGAACCAGTTGAGCCGCAGCAACTCGGCGTCGGGCAGCGACGTGCCGGCTGCCACCTTGATCGCGCCATTCTGATCCCTGATCGGTCCGGAGAACGGATCGAATCTGCCCGCGATAATGTCGTCGCGCTTTTGCGCCAGCGCCTTTTGCGCGGCAGGCGATACGGCTGAAGTGTTGATGTCAGCGAGGTCGATTGCTTTTTCCTTGAGACCCCACCACGTCGGCGCGTTGGTCCACGTGCCGGATTGCACCTGTTCGATCAGGTGAGAGTAGTAGACGCCCCAGTAGCTCACGCATGCGCCCAGTTGGGCATTCGGGCCGAACTTCTTCATGTCCGAGTCCCAACCGAACGCGTGCACATTCTTCTGCTCGGCAGTCTGCATTGTCGCCGTCGAATCGGTGTTCTGGATCAGCACGTCGGCTCCCTGGCCGATCAGCGTTTCGGCCGCCTGTTTCTCCTTGCCTGGATCGAACCAGCTATTGATCCATACGACCTTTACCTTCGCATTCGGATTGATCGAACGCGCACCCATAGTGAAGGCGTTAATGTTGCGCACCACTTCCGGGACCGGCACCGAGGCGACGAAGCCGAGCGTATTCGTCTTCGTCGTATAGCCGGCGACGAGCCCAGCCAGATAGGCGCTCTGGTACGTGCGCACGTCATAGGTCGCAAAGTTCGTGGCCTTCTTGTATCCGGTCGCATGCTCGAAGACGACGTCGGGATAATCCTTTGCAGTCTTCAGTTCGAAGTCCTGGAATCCGAAGCTCGAGCCCACGATAATCTTGTTGCCCTTGTTCGCGAGGTCGCGAAACACGCGCTCCGAGTCAGCGGATTCGGGTACGTTCTCGACGCGCGTGACCTTGATCTTGTCACCGAACCTCGCTTCGATCGCCTTCACACCCTGTTCGTGTGCGTAGGTCCAGCCAGCGTCACCGGGGTTGCCGAGGTAGACGAACGCGACGCCCATCGGCACCGCGGCGGTGGCAGTGGGGCTCAACGCGACATAGATGCCAAGCGCGGCTAAAAGCGTAACCGCAGGGCGCAGTGAGCGCACCACCGCGCGAGCGAAGTTTGTTCTCATGGAGTCTCCGAAGATAGGGAACGGGAAGGAGACGACGCCAGTGGTCCAGACGACTGGCTGCGTCGCGTCAGCGATGATGGTGAGTCAATATCAAGGCCGAAATATTGATTCGTTATGTGTTGTATAACGGAATGGATATGAAGCCATTGGGAAATCGGCCTGCGGATCGCGGAGTTCGAATAGGAGACAGCGATCGTCGTGTGGGCCAGCGACAGGCCGCGCTCGGACATCATTGTCGGATGATGAGATCGGGCGGCAACACTTTAACCGATTCACCTTCACTATTTGCACCAGAACCGTCGCCTGTATCGCCAGCAAGAGCCAGCACTTCCGTCCACGATTGTGCCGACTTTGACACGGGCCCCTGAGCATAGATCAATGCCGAGGCGAGAGTGGCACGTACGCGCATTTCGGTGTCTGAGTCCACCGAGGCAGGGGGCAGTTCTTCAAGCGCATCGATGGCCTGCTCGGCACGCGTGCAGCATTCGTGAATCAGGCCCGCATCGAGCAGCGCCTCTGTGAGACCTGCCGCGAGCTCGACTCCAATCCGCGTATCGCCATGCTGCGAGAACGCCCAATCGAAAGCGCTGCGTGCATCATCCAGCGACTGCCGGAAATCGATTTCCAGGTCCAATTGTTCAGCGACACTGTCAGCCAGACACGGTCGCAAGCAATGGGAGACATAGCGTGCATGGCGCGCCGCGATCAGCCTCTGCTCGCCTTGCGCATGCAGCTTCTCCAGCGCATAGGCACGTGCCGAATCGGAAAGGCGATACCTGCTTACCGGCCCCTCCAGCTCAATGTTGACAAGCGATTTCGCCACCAGATCGCCGATGCCGCCGATCGCGTCCGCCACAGCGTATTTCTCGTCGCACACCACCGCGCACATCGCATCGAACGTAAAGCCGCCGCTGAATACCGCGAGGCGCCTGAACAGTAACTGATGGCATGGATTCAGTATGAAGAAACTCCAGTCGAACGTCGCACGTAAGGTTTGATGGCGTGGCAGAGCGGTCCGGTAGCCGCCCGTCAGCAAACTGAAACAGTCGTGCAGATAGCGATGAACACCCCCAATGCCGAGGCCAGCGACGCGCGCCGCTGCCAGCTCGATCGCCAAAGGAATGCCGTCCAGCCGGCGGCAGATCTCGCCGATGAGATGAATTTCCTCGCAGCCGGCGTATGCATACCGTTGGATTGAATTGACGCGCAGCAAAAACAACTTTACCGCTGAAAACTGGACGATCTCCGCATGGGTTGAATGCGAAGGCGGCACGTCGAGTGGCTCGACCCGGTACACCGTCTCTTGCATCAGGCGAAGCGGTTCACGACTCGTTACCATCACACGCAGAATTTTGCTTGCCGCTGCGAGTGCGTCGACGATCCGCGCGACCGCGTCGATCACATGCTCGGCGTTATCCAGCACGAGGAGCAGACGTTTGCCGGAAACCGCCGCAGCCAGTTGCGCAATGTCGACTGCAGCATCGAGCGTGGACAGCCCGCATGCTTCGGCGACCTCGCATAGGACCGCATCTTCGGTTGTTGCCGTGGCAAGTTCGACAAAACACACAGCGCGGGAAGAATCGTTCGATGCCTGCCGTGCTACCTCTATAGCCAGGCTCGACTTCCCTATACCGCCGGCTCCAGTGAGCGTCAATACCTGCGTAGTCTGGAGCAACATGCTGATCTGCCGAACGGCTGCGTCGCGGCCTGTGAGCCGGGTTTCGCGTAGCGGCAGGCTACGTCTGAAGGCTCGGGACTCGACCGCAGGAGCCGGGCTCTCAACGGGTCGTCGTCGCAACTGATACCCGCGACCAGGGATCGTGACAATCAGGTTGCGATCCTCACCAAGTATTTTGCGTAACGCGGACAGATGGACCTGGATATTGTTTTCTTCGACGACGGTTTTCGGCCAGACACTATCCAACAATTCGTCTTTCGTAACGAGTCGTCCAGCGGCCGACACGAGCACGGCAAGAATATCGAAGGCGCGAGATCCGACAGGTACGAGCGTGCCGCTTTGGTGCAGCGTCCGCATCTCCAAATCGATCTGAAACCGGCCCAGGTCGATCATGCTGGTGCCGTAATTCGCGGGTCGCTCGGTAACCGTCATGTTTGTGCTCGCATTGATCGAGGTGAGTTGCGCGCCGGCTTTATGCCGGTGTCAGTCGCATTCCGGCTAAGCAGAGTAGTTGCCCGCCTGGTCTGCGCAAGCCTGAACGTCGCGGCGTATGTCTCCAGAAACAGCCTGTTGGATTTATTAAATCTCCGTGACATTGGAGAAAGTTTTGTCTCGCCCTCCGGCGGCTGTATTCCCTCGTGAAGGAATTGAGGATTCTGACGGACCGAGTCTGCCAGCTTTACTTTTGTTCACAAACCGCTCTATAAACAAAATTCTTTTGAAAAGAAATCAAGAATGAATATCACCCTCGACGAATTGGCGACTTTCATGGCCGTGGTCGATACCGGCTCGATGACGGCAGCTGCCCAACATCTCGACCTGACAGTGTCGGCGGCCAGCCGGACGCTGGGGCGCCTCGAGGAAAAGCTGAAAACGACCTTGATGCGCCGGACCACGCGCAGGATGGAGCTGACCGAGGAAGGGCGCGCGTTCCTTCAACACGCGCGCGCCATCATCGATTCCGTGGAAAGCGCGGAGGAACAGATGGTCGCGCGGCGGGAAAACCCATCGGGGCTCCTGCGGATCAATGCAGCGTCGCCTTTCATGCTGCACGTGATCGCACCGCTTGTGCAAGGCTACCGCGTGCGCTATCCGCACGTTCACCTGGAGCTGAACACGAACGACGGCATCATCGATCTACTCGAGAGCCGCACCGATGTCGCTATTCGAATTGGCCGGCTCAAGGATTCGACGCTGCATAGCCGGCTTGTTGGCAGTAGCCGCATGCGTGTTCTTGCGAGTCCCGACTATCTTGAGGCGCACGGACATCCGCGCGAGGTCGCTGACCTTGGCAAGCACGTACTGCTGGGCTTTACACAACCAGAGTCGCTCAATGTCTGGCCGTTGCTCGGTGCCGACGGTGAGCCGTACCGTATCGAGCCGGTGGCAAGTTCATCGAGCGGCGAGACGCTTCGTCAACTGGCGCTCGAAGGCGTGGGCGTTGTCTGCCTGTCGGATTTCATGACCGACCGGGACCGCGAAACAGGGCGTCTCGTGCAGATCCTCGCCCGTCAGACCAAGGACGTCCGTCAGCCAATCCATGCTGTCTATTACCGCAATACAGCCGTTTCTTCGCGAATAGCGTCGTTCATCGATTATCTGATGGGCGAGATTGGAGGCAACGGGGCGACTCGGCATCAGACTGCGTGGGCGCGTCAAGCTTAGCCCGGATCGACTACAGCGGATTCAACCGGTCGATGCAACACAATGAACGTCGCATGAGCGGCGGGAGTGTTGCAAATGAAACAGAGGCGCCGGATCTATTACAGCGAAAGCCAGAAGGCGTTGATGTGGGAACGCTGGCGTAGCGTTCGTCGTTGGTCCAGTGCAGAGTGCCGGACCGGTATCAGACATGGTTGCTTCTGTTCGCGGCCTCATGCTTCGGTCTCGTAAAGCAGACCGTAGCTTCCGCTCGTTCGCTTTATTCGCGCGAAGCCGAGTTCCCCCAAATGCATACCGGCGATCAAAAGTCCCTCCGAGCTGACCAGGTCCAGAAGTCGTGAACGTGTGGTGGCTGCCAGGGCAGGGTCTTGATCGAATGCAATCGATACGTCTGGCCGTTTAATCTGGATGTGAGGAAAATGAACAATATCTCCCCAAACAAGCAGGCCCTGATCATGGGATTCGAGGAGATATCCGGAGTGTCCATCTGTGTGTCCCGGTAGCGGCATCGCTCTGATACCGGGCAGCACTTCGCCCTCGTCGAAAGTACGGAGCTTGTCGCGGTAGCCGTCGAACACTTGACGGGCTATCAGGAAGTTACCGCGGGCACGCTCGCTGGCACGGCTTAGATTTCCGTCATCCTGCCAAAATTCGACCTCTCGCTGATGAGCAACAAGTTCCGCATTCGGAAAGGTAACTTGTCCGGCTGTGTCCACTAGTCCTCCGACATGGTCGGGATGGGCGTGTGTGAGCAGGATTGTGTCGATCTCCGATGGTTCGACGCCAGCAAGCGATAAATTAGTTCTCAGGAGGCCGCCCCATCGCTTGATGCCCCCTGAGGGTGACCCACGATTGAACCTCGCCGCTATCTGCGCGTCGGGTGCCTGCCGGTACGCGCGACGCGGCACTCGAACTGCAGTTCGCGCGCGCGGTGCTCGGGGATGCGCACGACCGCATCCGGCAGATCGAGGCCGAGCGCGATCTCGCCGGCACCATGCTCGCAGGCCTGCTCGACGCGAAACACTCAATATTACTTTAATATAGCAATTGCATAAACCGGCTTGGAAACCGCGCCATTTCCCTCGAAGGTTACCCTTACGTTGAGCCCAAGCGTTTTGGCGACTGTCGCCAAAGAAAGTGTGCTTTGCCCGACGGCCGAATTACAATTCCACTCCCCACTCTGAATAAGAGTGCCAGCCGCATTCCCCAAATCGATGTAACAAGTGTTGCCTTGATTGTTAGATTTTACCAACGTTATGTAACCAGTCTCATCATATGGCCCAGCGAATGACAATACTGGCATAAGTATCGCATAAAGAAAAAAAACAGATTTAATGAGCTTGTTTTCGATCATGATGTAATCTCCTGAATTGATAACTGCAAGGTGGACCTTCAAGGCAAAGAATATTGATAATGCAATGCTCAATCGAACTCAATGATCGTTGTGATGGCTATAGCCGGCGCAAAAATATTGGAGCTCGCTCCACGTCAAGATATTGCTGGCACTATTGACCGATACATGAAATCTCCTTGTCACGTCTGGTAGAATTTTATCTTGATGAAGTTGCAGTCGGCAGGAAGCCGATCCAGGATGGAACTGGCCGAGGTCCGTCGCTTGCCGTAACAGGCGAACACCAAACTCCTGTGAGTGATTGGCACGACGAGGTCGGTAATGTTCCACCAACACTCTTGGCATAAAATCTTGATACAGCGAGTGAAGCAGACCCTCCTCCATCTAGTTCGAGTGCGACAGGGACATGAAGCGATCGGAAGAGGCCGGCAACCTGCTCCCGGGAAACCCCATTGCTGTAGTTCCCACCTTCAAAGATGTAGAGACGATCAAGTGACGAATCGTAACCTAGAGCAACCCTGGTCGTTTGCTTATTGCCAGCGTCTGGAGCAGTGCCACTCTCCGATCTGCCAAACAGGCTGCTTCCTGAGATTCCAACGGTCCGGGACGTTAGCGTCCTGATTACACCCAGCGACTGGGAGGAATTAAGATCATTGTTTATAACACGAACGTAATCACTGGACGGCGCACTCTCATAAAAGATCATTGTGTCTACCGGCGCAACATTTTGCCCATCTTCGTTAATGTAATGTCGCGGTCCGGCGAAATATTTTTCGTCACCCGCGCCGCTATTATGGGTTCCTCCAGTTGGGCCACTACTGTAGTTATCGTAATAAATACCAAGGGGAACAGAACATTTCGTAGTTTTCCATGTTTGCCCATTTAGCTGTGGGCGCACATCAAAATAATTTGCGTTAATCATGAATTCAGGATCTTTCAATCTTGAATAAGCTTCGCTTGGCGTAAAAATTTCCGCCGTCTGTGGGGTGTTGTCGGCAACTGTCTTTGCAGAAGGGTTATTTTCGCAGCGATTCGAACCATCGGCAGCACTATTTCTGTCTCCCAGCAACACCGGGAAAATTCCTAAATTCCTGAATTTTGGTATTATGAGTAATGTGGCAGGCTGATTCAATACTTCAACTTTGGCAATAGGAAAAAGATTGAAATATGGATTGGAGTCGGAGTTTGAATTGTAGTCGTATTTGGCGCTCCGAATAAAAATATATTTAACCACGGGAATGAGATGATCATTATCGAATGAATATAATAAAGGTGAATCCTTGTTGTTCGCGATTTCATCCTGTATTTTTTTAAGACTTGCCCGCCATTCTGAAATTGGATTGCCGACGGCAAGTGGCAAGGGGGGCGATGAGGATGTTGACTTCTCCCGATTCAAACCCGTGCACCCGCTGATTCCAAGGGCGATTGAAACTACCAAGGCACTCGCGAGCGAATTCACTAGTGACGTGCAGTGTTTTGGCATGATCTTTCCATAGGGTAGTATTAAAAATGGCGATGCAAGCACCATTTTTGATATTTCATCACTGAGTTATATTTGCATATCACTCTGATTTGACCATAAATGAGAAATTGAAAAATCCAGCAGTTCAATTTTTCGTAGAACTTCTTGCAACGAGAAATCAGAAATCGGGCTGCTTCGATGTACTCGTCATTTAAAATGGGTTGGCGATGGCCTTTCCCAATCCTTAGGACAACCAAACCTACGCCTCGCACACCGTGAGGGACGTGGCTCACCGAGTCAATACGATTGAAGACGCTACCGCCCGTTGTGTCGGATTCGCCGGCGCACTGTCGGATGGGTGACCGACATCCGCACCGTTCACGATCATCGCGCTCGACCCGCCACCATCGAGATTGATCGCCTTGCTCGCCCCAAGCCACTCCATGACGTTTGCTGTTTCCTGGATTGTCGTACCCAAAGCAAGGCCGGGTTGCCGTCCGTCAGTCTCGACCAGCAGGATCGTGCCGTCCGCAGCCGTGCCGATCATCGTGCGCGGGTTACGTGCGTTGAACCATCCCCAGTAAAAGCTTGATCGATCGACGCCTGCATAGTCAGGCGACCAGCCTTCTGTCACGGCTCTTTCCTGAACTGTCGCAGCCGGCAACAAGGTTGGGCCGGCAGCGGTCAGCGACACGCCCGGCGACAGTGTCACCGGAGCGTTGTTCGACTTGACCTGCGACGCGACTGTCAGCGCCGTCCCAACCGGCGCATTTTGTTGCAGCCATGCGGCGCTCGTACCAAGCCCTTGCAAAGCGTAACCGCCATTAGGCGGGGGCGCCCCCAGCGTCGCACTTCCTGACAGGACCTGACCATTGCTGCTCACCAATACTTCGTAGGTCGGCCCGCTGTAGCCCGGATCAACCGTGGTTGAGGACGTCAGGCCACCGTTGAAATTGCTGTCATACAGCACGAGATCGTTATAGTTTGTACACGTGTAGTCGTGTGCACGCTCCGGGGCAGGCGTTTCATCCGGGCTGCCACAATTGAATATCTGACCAAGAATCGAGCTGTTAAACGCGACGATTGGCGTGCTCGTGCCTTTCGCGCTGGTCACGGTCACTGTCGTCGACAGGTTGGGTAAAAAAGCAACGGTTGGGTGCCCGTCCACCTGCGCAAACGAAACACCCGGCTCTCCATTAGCAGCCATACCCTCAAGTTTGCCGTTGGAGACAATCGTGCTGGCTGCACCCTTCAACTGGACACCGGCGGGGTTGGCATTGGTCGACCAGAAACCGGAGTTTATTGCAGCAATGGCCCCCAGGCGCGCGGCCGTTGCCTGGGGCGTTTCGCCGCCCGTGCCCAGCATGCCGCCGCTGCCGGATGCATTGCCGCCCGCGATTATGTTCTGAAGGTTTCCGTTGAACGTAGGTGAAATGGCCAGGACATTGACGAGCCATGGCCCGGTCGACGACGCGTTACCGTCAAGACCTGTATTGCGGACTGTGGGCTTATACGCGTTGCTGGTTTGTTGAGCGATTGCCGTTGCAACAGCCTGTGCAGCGGCCTGAGTTGCATACTGGCCGATCGACGCGTTGAAACCAAGTGGCGACCCGTCCGGTCCGGTTCCCGCCGGGTCATAGCGTACCTGATAACCTGCTGCCGCCATCGCTGCAGCGGCAGGGGCCGCAGCGATCTGTGTCTTCGCGAACTGAACCGTGACCGTCCAGGAATCGGTGCTGGCCGCCTGGCCGCGAGTGATCTGGTAATACGTGACACCGGGGCTGACCTGTGTGGTCGTACGCGCTTCCTGTAGCCCCGGCGGTCCGAGCGGCAATTCGCCCGCGGGTAGTTGCCATGAGACCGCCGGGGAGGGCGCCGCAGTAGATAAGGACGACGAAGATCCGTCAGAAATGGAATCTCCACACCCCGATAGAATCAAGGCTGCCGCAGCCGCCAGTACCAATTCTCCAACTACATATCTATCCGCCAACTTCTTCATCAACCGACTCTCCAAATCAAATTTTCTTCTTACTTGTCAAATCGTCAAAGAAGCGAATCAGGCCTGTTCAGATCATAACCCTGAACAACCTTAGCTTAACTGAATATTAATTTGCTATGGTGACATCACTGTGAAAGATTATTTGATATGCAGTACGCATCAATAACGAAATTGATTTTGAGATAATTCATTGCGAATATATCGTAAGCATCAGACCGGTACCGTCCAGAATGTCGTTGACGGCGGAGGCGGGAATTGCTATCGCTTCGGATTGATGCGCGTGGAAGTCGGCAGTAGAGGTTCGGTTTTGTCGCGATACCGATTGCAATTTGAGCAAAGCCGGATATGACTAGGACTACCTATTTCACCAACGAATAGAATTGCTCGGCGAAAGTTTGTCGGGCCCCGTTGTTTTGCATCTGCCCCTTGGCGATCATGTGAGCTACCTCGATGCCACCGAGCAGGATGCTTAGTCTCTAGTTCCAAGTGCAACACCTTGAATGAGGTAGGGTGTTGCGATGAAGAAGAACTACAAGCATTTGAGCGCGGAAGAACGCGCGGCGATCATGATCGAACATCGAAAGGGCGGCAGC